>JAUIEE010000028.1 GCA_030428965.1 bacterium
GGACCGCGGGGTCCAGACTCTGAATTCCGATCGAGAGGCGGTCCACACCACCGGCGACGAGCCGTTCGATCTTCTCGGGATCGAGGCTCTCGGGGTTGCACTCCACGGTTACTTCAGAGGAAGAAGAGCGGAAGTCGCTGGCGGCATCGAGCTCGTCGAGCAGCCAGGAGAGCTGATCGGCGGAGTAGATGGAGGGCGTCCCTCCGCCGAGGAAGACGGTGCTCGGGTGGAGCGGTGCCCGGGCGCGGGCCTCGGCCACGATGGCCCGCAGGGCAGGCTCGAACTGATCCTCGTCCCCGACGACCGAGAAGAAGTCGCAATAGGTGCACTTCACCACGCAGAACGGCAAGTGCACGTAGAGCGGCGTGCCCTCCGGGGCCCGCTGCGACCGTTGGACGTCCGACGACATTCGTCCCAGCCTACTGCCCGAGGCCGGGGGAAGCCGTCAGTCTTCGTCCATCACTCGGTACAACTTGGCCAGGGTCTCGCGCTCGATCTGACGAACGCGTTCCCGGGTCAGTCCGACCACCTTCCCGATCTCCCGCAGGGTCATGGGCTCCTGGCTGGCGTCGAGGCCGTACCTCAGGCGCAGGATCGTGGCCTCTCGCTCGTCGATCTCGTCGAGCAGCTCCTTCATGCGCTCGAGCAGGTCGACCTCCTGGATCACCTCGTCCGGGGAACCGACGCGGTCGTCCTCCACCGTCTGCTGGGTGCTGGTCATGACGTCCAGGGAGATCTCGTTGCCCGAGGCCGTCGTCTGGATCGTCTGCCGCAGGAGCTTCCAGCTCTCCTTGGGAATGCCCAGCTCGCGGGCGACTTCCTCGATGTTCGGAGAGCGACCGAGCTGGTAGGAGAGCTCTCGGCTGACGTTGCGCCACTTGGAGACGAGCTCGGACATGTAGCCGGGGACGCGCACCGAGGCGACGGTGTTCGTGAGGGCTCTGCGGATGGACTGCTTGATCCACCAGGATCCGTAGGTGGAAAAGCGACATCCTGCGTCCGGGTCGAATTTCTCGGCGGCCTTCATGAGGCCGATGTTGCCCTCCGCGATCAGGTCCTGGAGGGTCAGGCCCCGCTCCGAGTAGAGCTTGGCGATGGAGACCACCAGCCTCAGGTTGGCTCGGATCAGGTGCTCGCGGGCCGCGAGATCACCGCTCTGGATGCGACCGCCCAGCTCGCGCTCCTCCTCCGCGGAGAGCAAGGGGACTTCGTTGATTTCCCGGAGATAGGTCTCCAGGCAGCGCTCGGCAGAAATGGCAAGCCTCCTGTCGGGGAGAACGGGGTGGCACGGTGAGCCCAGGGCTCGGGGTTGCGGCCGGTGGCCGCGCTTCCTCTAGGGCGACTGGGATCGACTCCCGCGGAAGCCGGTCTTGAGGCGGATCGGTCGATATCCCGGGCTTTACGGCGCTTTCGCGCACCCCGTCCGGGTTTGGTAAGATGCGCCTCTTGGCCCAGGGAAAACCCTTCCCAGCGCTCGTTCGGAGCAGACTTCGGAAGCGGATTGGGCCCGGGAATGCGATGAGTGAGACCCACCTAGAGAAGCTGGTCGAAGAGCGTCAGTTCGCAGGCCTGCTTCAGACCCACAGCGAGATCTTCTTCCGCCTTTCGAACACGCTCCTGGGGGCGCGCAAGAAGGACTGGAACAAGAAGCACTACTACCAGCTCATCAACGAGGCCGAAGCCCTCGAGTCGTTCCTCGACGACTACGGAGCCCGCTACAACAAGAGCTACTCCTTCCTGACCGAGCTGGTGGCCTCCCTGCGAGGCTTCGCCCAGGCCGGGACGACGATCACGCACTACCTGCAGCGCATGGATTCCTACGGGGCCCTGGCCGGTCTCACGTCCGAGGAGTTGCACGAGTCCCGCTCGGCCGCGGAGCGGGCCAGCAAGTTCATGCGCTCCACGATCGTGGTCATGCTCTCGGAGTCCCGGGGCGAGGCCCAGCGTCTGGGGCTCGAGATCACCCCCGAGACCTTCCCCGAGGAAAACTTCCTGCCGGTCCTGGCCCGCCGCAAGCTGCCCCGCAACGTGGGCCAGGCCGAGATGGCGGACGAAGAGCAGCGCATCGCCGAAGTGGCCAGCCGCTACCTCAAGGCCTGCGAGATGCTGCGCCGGGTGGATATCCGCTCGATCGGGGACCCGGCGGCCCGCAGGCGCTTCTTGTCCAAGACCTGCACCGAGGCCCAGGCCCGGGTCTACGAGTCCACCGTTCACAACCTGCAGTCGACCTACGACACCCACATCCAGAACACGGTCCTCGAGGCCCGCGACGACCGCCTGCGACGCCTCCGAGGCCACGTTTCCTCCTCCCTGCACCTCCTCCAGGCGGTCACCCATCTCGTGCACTTCATCGAGCGGCACGAGGACCAGATCCGCAGCGAGGAGGCCAAGCGCCGCATCAGCGAGCTCGTGGATCCGGCCGAGGTCCAGGACGTCTGCCTCAACGCCCTGCTCGTATGGGCCAACCGGCACCTCCAGAACGGGCTCCCGAACGCCCAGGATCTCCTGCCGGAGTACACGAACGTGCGCGAGCTCGAGCTGGCGCTGCCCGACGGGGTGGACTTCCACGCTCGGCCCGCGTCCCTGGTGGTCTCCGTGGTCAAGCACCACGGAACTCCGGTCGAGATGATCCTCGACGGCCAGAGGTGCAACGCCTCCTCGATCCTCGAGGTGCTGGTCCTGGCTGGGAGCAAGCAGGACCTGCGCCGGGTCACCTTCCAGGGGGATGAACGTCCCCTGGCGGATCTGGAGCGGCTGTTCCTGGCCGGCCTGGGCGAACTCGGGGGTCTGGAAGCTCTCCCCCGCGAGCTGAGCTACCTGCGGGATCGCTAGGGCTCAAACGCCCAGGATCAGGCGGTGCGCGAGGACGTCCGGTAGGCCCGCGCCTCGAATGCGGTCCATCTCGGTCTGGATGTCGTAGGTCGCCCGGTGGATCCAGGCCCGCTGGAGCTCGGTGTCGTAGATCGCGTAGGCGGTTCTGGGCTCCTCGTCCCGGGGCTGGCCCACGCTCCCGACGTTGATCAGGGCCTTTGCGGCCAGGGAGAGGTCGATCTCCGGGTCGATCGTGTAGGCCGTTCGGTCGGGGTCGGACTTGAGGCGCAGGAGGGCGATCGGGACGTGGCTGTGGCCGACGAAGCAAACCGGCCGCGTCATGATCTCCAGGGACGGGTCCGCGTCCGAGGTCGTGAGGACGTAGTCGAACTCCTCGGGCCGAAACAGGGTGCCGTGGGCGACGTGGCAGTGCTCCAGATCCAGGGTCAGGGGCAGAGAGGAGAGCCAATCCATCTCTTCCTGACCCAGGGCCGAGCGCGTCCAGGCAACGGCGGCCCGGGCTTGGGGGTTGAAGTAGCGGTCGTCCAGGGCCCCGACGCAGGCGGCGTCGTGGTTGCCCATGACTACCCGGGCGTCCCGTTCCCGCAGCATCCGGATGCACTCCCGGGGCGCCGCCCCGTAGCCGACCACGTCCCCCACGCTGACGTAGGTGTCCACGCCCTCGGCCTGCATGCGGTCGAGCACGGTGCTCAGGGCGGAGAGGTTGGCGTGAATGTCGCCGAGAATGCCGTACTTCATGGGCCGATCGGACGGGCTGGAGCCGGTGTTGGAAGGAGTCGGCTGAGTCCGAGAAGCCCCACGGTCGACGCCATGGCGAGAAGAGCGGCTTTCGGAGTCATGGCGAACGGGGGAGTCCCGCGCAGATGATGCCCTGGGTCGAGGCTCCATTCGAGGGCCAAGGGCCGAGGGGCCCAGACGTGAAGGGCTGCGGGAAGGAGCCAGACCAGGGCAAGCAGGCCGAGGGTGCGCACGAGGGGGGTGGCCGGCAGCCGCAGGACCAGGAGCCCCAGGGCGGCCGTGTGGAGCACGCTCAGGCCCCACTCGGCGCCTCCCGCGGCCAGGCGCAGGGCGATGGCCGCTCCACCCGAGAGAAGGCCCGCGGCGAGGACCGGTAGCTGCAGGAGGAGGGCCAGGGACACGAGGGCGACCAGCTCGCCCCCCCAGCGTCCACCGGGAGGGAGCAGGGCCAGGAACCCCTCGCCCTCGCCCAGGATCGATAGCCCCAGCGCGACCCCCAGGCAGCCCGCCGGGAAGAGCCAGGCGCACACCAGGCGGAGCTGGGGATCGCCCTGGGAGACCGTTCCCAGAGGCGTGAGCTCCCCCATCAGGAACACCAGGCCGATCAGGGCCAGGGCCAGGGGCGGGAAGATCGGATGGCCGAGGGCCCGGCGCAAGACCCAGGGAGCCAAGAGGAGGGCGGTCACGGCCCTCTTCTACCGGGTTCCCCGCGCAATCGAAGCACAAACCTGGGGGTTCGGGCGCTTCCCTGCTTCGAGACCCCACTATCTTGGCCCTGATCGGGCGTGCAACTCGACATCTTGGGGGGGGTGACGTAGGCTGTGGACTCGAACACCGGCGATTGTTCCACGTGGAACATCGCAACCAGGAGCAGAAAGGCCGATGGAAAGACGACTCGGACGTGGATTGAGCAGCCTCCTTGCGGACCCGGATCCGGCCGAACAGCGACTGAAGATCCCCGTCGGGGAGATTCGTCCCAACCGCCACCAGCCGCGGCGGACCTTCGATCCGGAGGCTCTGGAAGAGCTCACCCAGAGCATCCGTCGCCACGGGGTCCTGCAGCCCATCGTTCTGCGCCGGGCGACCGAAGGCTTCGAGCTGATCTCCGGCGAGCGTCGCTGGCGCGCTTCCCAGCGAGCAGGTCTCGACAGCGTGCCTGCCGTGGTGCGCGATGGGGTCTCGGACGAGGAGATGCTGGAGCTGGCCCTGGTCGAGAACCTGCAGAGGGTCGACCTGGACCCGATCGAACGAGCTCTCGGCTACCAGGGTCTGATGAAGTCCTTCGAGCTGACCCAGGAAGAGGTCGCCCAGCACGTGGGGCTGAAGCGCTCGACGGTGGCCAACCACCTGCGCCTCCTGGACCTTCCCCCCCAGGTGCAGCAGGCCCTTTCGGCCGGAGCTCTCTCCATGGGCCATGCGCGGGCCCTGCTGGGGTTGCGCGCCGCCGGCCGCCAGGTGCAGCTCATGGAGCAGACCATCCGCCAGCAGCTCTCCGTACGGGACATCGAGCGACGGGTGCGCGAGATCGAGAAGCCGGCCGTCGCCAAGGCTCCGGCGTCACCGTCCAGCGGACCTGCCCAGGCTCCCTGGATTCGTGAAGTCGAGGAGCGCCTTCGCCAGGCGCTGGGAACCAAGGTTTCCCTGACCCACGAGAAGGACTACCAGGGGTCGATTCGGATCGACTACTTCGACCGGGAAGGTCTGGACCGTCTGATCGAGACCTTGGCGCCGGCAGCCCGGGTCCAGAGCTAGGGGAGAACGGTGGTCGAGAGGATCTCGACCGGATCCTGGGGCCGATCGCCCACGACGGCACCGCTTTCGATCTGGCGCACGATCGATTCGCCCTCGAGCACCTTGCCGTAGACCGTGTGCTGGCCGTCCAGGTGGTGGGCAGCTCCGGTCGTGATGAAGAACTGGGAACCGTTCGACTGGGTGTCGCCCGGCGACTTGGCCGCGGCCAGGACCATCGGGAAGTGGGAGAGCTCGCTGAACTCCGGGTCGAGCTTGTAGTCGGTTCCCCCCAGGCCCCAGGTGTCCGGCTCTCCGTCGCGGGTGTTCGGATCGCCGCCCTGGATCATGAATCCGGAGATCACCCTGTGGAAGAGCGTCCCGTCGTAAAATCCTTCCCTGCAATGCTTTAGGAAGTTCTCGGCGTGCCGGGGGGCACGCTCCTGATCCAGCCCCAGGACGATGTTGCCGGCACTCGTCTCGACGCGGACCCTGGGAGAGCCCTCGGGCAGGGGCGGGTTCTGGAACAGGTGGGCGTTCTTGCCCTCCCAGGCTTCGAGGGCGCTCATCCGCTCGCGCAGGTGGGTGACGATGGTCTGGACTTCACCGCCCTCCTCGAACCGGTAGGCCGCGGTCACGAGGGGGTGATCGCTCCACTGGTTCTCGAGCTGGCCCAGGGCGCTGCGCGCACCGTCGAAGTCGCCGTCCTCGACGTGACGGCTCACCTCGAGCACCTTGGCCCAGGGGCCGGCCTTCTCGTCCTTCAGCGCCTCGGCCGCGATGGACAGGGTGCTGCCGTCCGGGGTGTTGATGGCACCGAAGAAGCCCGAACCGAAGGAAACGTCCTGTCGTAGGCGGTCCCAGCTGGCGTCATCGGAGGCCTGGGTCTTCTGGGAAGACCACACCCGGAACAGGATCCCGGCCGTGATGGCGACGGCGACCAGGACGCCGGTCTTCCAGTAGCTGCGGACGAATCGGTGGAGGGCGGTTTCCTCCTGGGTCGAGGCGATCGTGACTTCGGTCGCCGACTTGTGCTTGCTGGCCATGGTCCGTTTCCGCCCTGTGGGCTATCTATCTGGAGGAAAAGAAGCGACATGGGATACCCTGCGTTCCGCGAGGACGCAAGGGGGGACGTGCTCCAGGACGTTCCAGGAGGGCCCCGGACGGAGGAGACCGGCCTACGGACTCCGGGGAAAGCGAGGCTCGAGGCCTCCCAACAACCCACGTGCTCCAACCATTTGAGCCCCGCTGCGACGCGACCCGCGGCGAGCGCGCTAAGCTCTCGCCCCAACCCCAGCCCCGGACACCGAACATGGAACTGTGCTCCCTCCTCCTGGCCCTCGTGCCCTCCGGGCACGCCGCCTACCACCCGACCGAAGCGGATCTCTACCTCGAGGTTCCCCACGTCGGGGAGGCCCTCGCGGCCTTCTCCAAGGCCCCCATGGCCAGCTTCCTCGCGGAGGACGCGGTCCGGGGATTCCTGGGAATGGTCATGGAGAGCGGAGAGATCGACGGGGTCGCCGCCCTGTCCTCCCTGGCGGAGGACGTCTTCGGCGTTCAGGGTGCGGAAGAGCTGCTGCGCTCCACGCGCGGCGTTTCGCTTTCGGTGCGCCTGCCCGGCGAAGGTCGGGATCTGGGCCTGCTCTGGATCGCCGATCTCCCTGGAGCCGAGGCTGCGGGCTCCCTGGCCAGCAGGCTCGCGGGTGGGGGAGAGACCTTCCGGAGCTCCCTGCTTCCCGGAATCGAGCTGTGGTCCCGCGCCGAAGGCGATCGGCTCCTCGTTGGCGGTGGTGCCTGGAGCCCGGACCACTACGCGCCCGAAGCGACCTTGGAGGAAGCGACCGACTTCCGCTCGGGGATGGGGCACTTCGGCGAGCGTGGTGGGACCACGGTGCTGCGCGTGCACCAGAGGCGCTCCCCGGCCGAGTTCCTGCGGCTCTTGATGGGAGACTCCATGGGCATGGCTCTTCCGTCGGGCAGCGCAATGAGCGCGTTGCTCGGTGGCGAACGAAGCCTGCGCATGAACTTCGTCGACGGCCGCTTCGTCACCGATCTGTTCGAGAAGACCGAGCCCTCGTTCCTGGGCAACCAGCCCGTTCGAAAGGCGTGGCTGGACGTGGTCGCTCCGGACGCGATGTTCGCCTACAGCACCTCGGTGCAGGGCGAAGGAGCCGCGCAGCTCCTGGGCTCGTTCATCAGCGCCGAGCAGCGTGCGTCCGTGGAAGCGGAGCTGGGTTTCTCCATCGACGAGCTGGTCGCGGACGTCGGACCGGGTGCCGTCGTGTACGCCAATCCCCTGCGCGGTCCCGCCTTGCCCGAGACGTATGCGTGGGTCGAGATCGGGGACGCCGTGGGGTTCTGCAAGGCGGTCACCGACCTGTGTACCTACCTGGCCGAGTCGGATCCGGAGTTCGACGTCAAGACGAAGGACTACCGCGTCAAGGATGCGGCCAGCGGAGAACGCATCAAGATCCCGATCACGACCCTGAGTCTTCCACCGTCGATGGCACCGTCCATGGGGATGATTCCCGCTCCGCGACCGTCCTTTGCGGCGGCCCAGGGCAAGCTCGTGATCAGCGCTTCGGAGATGCACCTCAAGCGTGAGCTCAAGCGCGTGTACGGAGAACAGGAGGGGTCGGGTGCGGCCCTGTTCGCGCCGTTCGCCGTTCCCGAAGATGCGCGCTCGGTCGTGTTCATGAGCTGGAACCGACTCGTGGAAGGCGTGCTCTCCTTGGCTCGCAGCCTCGGGGGCATGCTGGGAGGCATGGGCGGCGGCGAAATGCCCGACCTTTCGAAGCTGCCCGATGCGTCGCTCTTCACCCGCCACTTCTCCCCGACGGTTCATTACTCCCGTGCGGTGGAGGGCGGACGTCTTCGCTATCACGAGGCTTCCTTCGGACCGGAAACCTGGCTCTTTCCCGCCCTGGCCGGCGTCGTCGGTTGGGAACGTACGAGCCAGGCGCTGCAGTCGGAGACGGCCGGCGCGGAGCCCGTCACGACGGGCCAATAGACTTGGGCGCCAGCGAGGAGGACCGGGTGGGAACCACGGTGTCGCGACGCCGTAGGTCCGCCACTCCTCCCGCGACGAAGCCGCGCAAGCCCGCGTGGAAGAAGACGCTGCGGCGGAGTCGACGCAAGCTGGCTTCGTTCCTGATCCCCGTCTTCGCGCCTCCCCTGGTTCGTTTCCTGGCCCGCTCCTGGAAGGTCGAGGAGATCGGACGGGAGAACTTCGATTCGGTCATGCAGGCCAAGGGTCGCCTGATGACCTTGTGGCACGGACGCATGCTGTTGCCCTTGCCGCGCCACGCTCGCGCGGGCCATCGTGTGCTCGTCTCTCCCTCGGCGGACGGGGATCTCGTCCTGCCCCTCCTGCGCCGCTTCGGCTACGAGGCCATTCGCGGCTCTTCGAGCCGCAGGCACCTGCGCGCGTTGCGCGAGATGCTGAGCTTGCTCGAAACCGGGGGCACGATTGCCATCACTCCCGACGGCCCGAGAGGGCCGCGGCACTCGGTCAATGCCGGTCCGGTCTGGATCGCCCGGGAAACGGGCTACCCCCTGATCCCCATCGGCTGCGTCTGTGATCGCGCGCGCTACCTGAAGAGCTGGGATCGCTTCACGATTCCACGCTACGGCGCTCGCGTGTGCCTGGTCTACGGTGAACCGCTGCGCCTGGCGAAGGACGCGCCGGACGAGGAAGTGGACCGGTTGACCGAAGAGATGCGCCGTCGGATGATCGCGGCCGAGGAGCTCGGACTCGAGCGCATCGGGGCCGAGAAAGACTGGTGATCCGCGTCGGGACGGCAGGTTGGTCCTATCCGGACTGGGAGGGGATCGTCTATCCGCGTCGCAAGCCCCCCGGGTTCCATCCCCTGGCCCACCTGGCCCGCTTCTTTCCCTGCGTCGAGTTGAACTCGTCCTTCTATGGACTTCCGCGCGTGGAACATGCGCGCAACTGGGTGCGGCTCGTGCGGGAGCACGACGCGTTTCGTTTCGTCGTCAAGTTGCAGCAGGTCTTCACCCACGAACCTCTGCCCGACGACGAGGGCGAACTGGACCGCATGGCCGGGGCGTTCTGGCAGGCCATCACCCCTTTGCACCAGGCCGACCGCCTGGCGGCGCTCCTGGTGCAGTTTCCGCTCTCCTTTCGCGCCAGTGCGCAAGGCGTGCGCCGCTTGCAGCGCCTGGCCGATCGGTTCCGGGGCGCCCGGCTCGTGCTCGAGGTGAGGCACCGAAGCTGGTACGAGCCCAAGGAGCTCGAGGTCCTCGAGCGCCTGGGTTACTCCCTTGCCCGCATCGACCTGCCTGCGTTCCGGGATCATCCCCCGCCCCAGGCGCCGACCTTCGGCCCCCTGGGATACCTGCGCCTGCACGGTCGCAACCGAAAGACCTGGTTCCATCCCAAGTCGGGGCGGGACCAACGGTACGACTACCTGTACGGTCCCGAGGAGATCGCCGAGATCCTGCAGGTGACCCGACGCCTGGCCGAAGCCCACGACGAGACCTTCGTGATCACGAACAACCACTTCTCCGGCAAGGCGGTCGCCAACGCGATCGAAATCCTGGCCGGCCTGCAGGAGCAGGTTCCCCTGGCCCCGATCGAGCTGATGGAGGCCTTTCCGCGCCTGGCCTCATCGAGTCGCGCGGCGGGCCAAGGCAAACTCTTCTAGAGCCCACCATGGAAACCGAGATACGACCCTTCCAACTGACCGATCCCGAAGACGACAGCTGGATCCTGCGCGGCCGGATCGAGTCTCCGGCGGGCGCGGAGAGCTCCGATCGACAGTTTCCCGCGGTGTTGATCCTGCACGGCTTCAAGGGCTTCATGGATTGGGGCTTCTTCCCTTTGCTCAGCCATCGCATCGCCCACGCGGGCATGGTTGCGGTTTCGTTCAACATGTCCTCGAGTGGGATCGGTGAGGACCTCCAGAACTTCACCGACGAAGAGGGTTTCGCCCGCAACACCTTCAGCGGTCAGCTCGAAGACACCCAGCGAGTGCGCGAGTTCCTGGTTCGCGGCCCCCTGGGCTGGGTCGATCCCGAACGCTGTGCGCTGTTCGGCCACAGCATGGGGGGAGGAGTTGCGCTCTTGCACGCCGCCGAGCGCGGAGACTACCGGGCCGTGGCGACCTGGGCCTCGATCTCCACGGTCGAGCGCTACGACCCCGAGACGGTCGCGCGCTGGAAGGAGACGGGCCACCTCGTCGTTCACAACGCCCGCACGGGCCAGGACTTGCGTCTGGGGACCTCGATCCTCGAGGACGTGGAGGCCAACCGCGAGGAGCTCGACATCCTGGCGGCCGCCGGCCGGCTTCGGATGCCCACCCTGGTCATCCACGGGGGCGCCGACGAATCGGTCCCGCTGGCCGAGGGGCAGGCCCTCTCCCGGGCTCTTTCCCCGAGCGTCGGCACCTACCACGAGGTGCCCGACGCCGGACACACCTTCGGGGCCCGCCACCCGCTGTCGGAAATCCCCACACCCTTGGAAGAGGTCTTGTCCCGGACCCTGGCCCACTTTTCCCGGCATCTGGGCACGGCCGGGTCCCAGCTGGAGCTCTGATCCGTACCCACGGCGGGGACCGGACGGCCCGCGCCTGGCTGCGTTTTGCTACGTTGCCCGGCTAGCCCGGGGAGCCAGCTCCGCCTACGAGCCCAGGAACGGTCCCATCCCCCGAGAAGAGCACCCCGTGGACTCCCTTTCGCCGATCGCCGTCCTCTACCTCGTGATCCTGGCCTTCCTGGGGGTCTTCGGTTTGCACCGGCTCTGGATGGTGCGCCGTTTCCGCCGCTGGGACCCCGAAGAGCCCGAGGTCCCCGGCCAGGAGCTCCCCAGGGTGACCGTCCAGCTGCCGCTCTACAACGAGCGCACCGTCGCCGCGCGCCTGCTGCGTGCCGTGGGGGCCTTCGAGTACGACCGCGACAAGCTCCACATCCAGGTGCTGGACGACTCCACCGACGAGACGCGGGAGATCGTCGATCACGAGGTCGAGCGCCTGTGCCAGCGAGGTCTCTCGGCCGAGGTCGTTCGTCGTCCCGATCGATCGGGCTACAAGGCCGGTGCGCTGGACTACGGCATGGCCCGTGCGGACAGCGAGTTGATCTGCATCTTCGATGCGGACTTCATCCCGCCGCCTCACTTCCTGCGCGAGCTGACCCCCCGCTTCCGGGACGAGAGCTTGGGAATGGTGCAAGCCCGCTGGGAGCACAACAACCGTGACGAGAGTCTCTTGACCCGCGCCCAGTCCACCCTGCTCGACGGACACTTCGTCATCGAACACAAGGTGCGCTCCGACAGCGGGCTGTTCTTCAACTTCAACGGCACCGCGGGCATTTGGCGCAAACAGACCATCCTCGACGCAGGTGGATGGGAACACGACACGTTGACCGAAGACCTCGACCTTTCCTATCGCGCGCAGCTCGCCGGTTGGAGGTTCCAGTACGTACCGAGCCTGGCCGCGCCCGCGGAGGTTCCTCCGGACATCGCCGCCTTCAAGTCCCAGCAGCGCCGCTGGGCCAAGGGAAGCGTTCAGGTCGCGCGTAAGCTCGGCTGGCGCATCCTGTCGGCACGGTTGCCGTGGCGCGTCAAGCGTGAAGCCGTGATGCACCTGCTCGGCAACACCGGCTATCCGCTCGTCTTGCTCCTGGCTGTTCTGCTGCCCCTTTCCGTCACCGAGCACTCGCACTTCGGCGGCCTGTGGCACGTCGCCATGTTCGTCTTGTGCACCCTGTCGGTGATCTGCTTCTACGATCGCAGTCAGCGAGCCCTGGGGCGCGCCGGCAGGCACCGGTTGCGGGACGTGCCCGCGGCCATGTCTCTCGGCATCGGCATGTGCGTCAGTCAGACCCGTGCCGTGCTGTCCGGCCTGTTCTCGGAGACCGGGGAGTTCGTCCGAACCCCCAAGCGCGGCGATGCGCCCAGGGCGGCCGGCTACCGCGCCATTCTTCACGGCATTCCGGGGCTCGAGCTCCTGCTCGCTTCGTGGTTTGCCTGGGGGATCTTCCGCGCCGTGAGTCAGGGAATGTGGGGTTCGCTTCCCTTCCTGCTGCTGTTCCTCTCCGGCTTTCTTTGGGTGGGGGGGCTGACCCTGCAGTCCTGGTGGCGCGGTGCGCTTCCCGGTCGCAAGGAACACTCCTGGAGATTCTCGGGAAGCTCGCCAAGATAGGAACCGGTCAGGAGAGAGCCATGCAGGAGCAGCGAGAAGACCTGCACCGCCGGCACGGAAACAACTTGTATCCGGTCGAGTTCGAGGTGCAATTCGGGGATCACGAACTGGTGCTCGACGTCCCCGGTGGCGTGTGGAACCCGACTCCCCACGGGGTCCACCTCGGGACGATGTTGATGGGAATGGACTTCTCGGGCGAGCATGTGCTCGAGCTGGGAACCGGCTGCGGGATCCATGCGATCCTGCTCGGCCAGCGCAACGCCGCCCGGCTCACGCTGACCGAGATCGAGCGAAGCGTGCTGGACAACGCCTTGCACAACCTCTCGAAGCACGACATCGACGTTCCCATCGACACGACCGTGGCGGACTGGACCGCGGTCGAAGGGGGGCCCTTCGACACGCTCGTGACGAACCCGCCCTTCGCCAAATCGGGCAAGCGCTACCGGCGCTACTTCATCGATACGCTCATCCTCGATGCTCACAAGCTCGTCAAGCCGGGTGGCCGACTGATCTTCGTCCAGTCCAGCATGGCCGATGTGCCTCGCAGCCTGCGGCTCATGCACGAGAACGGGATGAACGTCACCATCGTGGGGGAGACCGACGGACCCTTCCGCGACTACTACTTCGAGGACGAGACCTACCTGCGGGAGATGGCCGAGATCCCCGGGGCTTACGCCATGCGGGACGGCGTGCACTACGAGCGCCTGATCGTCTTCGAGGCGCGTCTCTAGTCGGTGCGGATCGTCAGCCCACCGGAGGCGCGCAGCTCGACCGAGTAGGTCTTGCCGGGCCGCACCTCGATGAACGGCGCCTCGCCGTGAATCGCGCGCACGCCCATCGAATGGGCCAGCGGGGGGTCGTTGGCGTAGTCCCAAAAGCGTTCCCACAGATCCCGGTGGAAGGCCTCGGGCACGTCGTCGCTGGCGTAGACGAGGGGCTGCGTCCCTGCCGTGTCGATCGGGACGCCCTCGTCCGGTCGCTGGCGTTCCCCGAACAGACGCCGGAACAGGCACAGGGAGGTTCCGCGCAAGGCGTCCCCGCGTTCCACGTAGTCGTCTCCGAACTTGATCACGAGGGTTTCGACGTAGACGATCCGCCCTTCGACGGTGGTCTCGACCCCCTTGCCCACCTGTTCCCCATCCGGGCCGAGCTCGACGAAACGCAGGCGCGTACGCACCGCGTCCGGGTTGCCGCCGCTGGCTCCCTGGCTGAGCACCTCGAGCTTGGCGACCCGGTGGTCGACCTTGAGCAGCCGACGGGCCGCCTCCAAGGTATGGATCTGACGTTCCTTCTTGGCGAGCTCCTGGCCCATCTCTTCGAGCTCGCCGTCCTTGGCCCGCAGCGCCTCCTCGGCCTCGCGCAGGGACGCGTCGCGCACCTCGATCTCATCGGACAGGGTCTGGATACGGTCGTCCCGGGTGCGAAGGTCCCGTTCGTGGTCTCCCAGCCTTCCGCGCAGGAACACGGTCCACCAGGACGCGAGCAACAGGGCGCCGCCCAGGATGAGGTTGCGGAGGAGTGCGTTCATGGCAAGTGGGGGTCCGGGCGGCCGCGGCGGGTCCACACCGTAGCCCTCGTTCCAGTCTAAGGGGAACTATCGACGGATTCTCCGCCTGCATGTAGGTCTCGCCGCGCGGCCTCGCAAGTCACGCCCTGGGGCTGCCGCGGGGGCTCCCGTCCCGGCGGGGTATCCTCACGACCCATGGGTCCGACCTTGGCCGCGCTGATCGCCTTCCTGGGCTATTTCCTGGCCTATCGCTTCTACGCGCGCTTTCTCTCCGAGCGCATCTTTCGTCTCGACCCCAAGCGCCAGACGCCGGCCCACGCGCTGCGGGACGAGGTGGACTACGTGCCCGCACGGCCGGCGGTGCTGTTCGGCCATCACTTCGCGTCGATCACGGGCCTCGCGCCCATGCTCGGACCGGCCATCGCCGTCATCTGGGGTTGGCTGCCAGCCTTCCTCTGGGTCGTGCTGGGGGCCTGTCTGGTGGGCTGCGTGCACGACTTCTCCGCGCTCGTGGTCTCGGCTCGTTCCCAGGGCAAGTCCGTCGGCCAGGTGGCCGAATCCGTGATGGGCCCCCGGGCACGCACGCTCTTCCACCTGATCATCTTCTTCGGCGTCTCCCTGGCCATGGGGGTGTTCGTGCTGGTGATCGCCCAGCTGTTCTCCCAGGTTCCCGATCCGGACTCCCAGACCCCCGGCTACTCCACGGCGGCCTTGCCCTCCGCGCTCTTGATGCTGGTGGCGCTCCTGGCCGGCTTCCTGCTCTACCGCAAGAACTTCCCCTTCGTTCCGGTCATCGCCGTCGGTCTCCTCGTCGAGCTGTGGAGCATCAAGCTGGGCATCGACTTGCCCACCATGGGCCTGGCTCCGGACGCCTGGCCGTCCGCCCAGGGCTGGATGGGCCTGCTCCTTCTGTACGCCTTCGCAGCCTCGGTCCTGCCCGTCTGGGCGCTGCTGCAATCGCGCGACTTCCTCAACTCCCTGCTGCTCTACCTGGGCTTGGGGCTCGCCTACGTGGGCTTCTTCAAGCTCGGCCCCTCCTTTGCGGCCCCGGCCCTCGTGCTCGCGCCCGAGGGAGCTCCGCCCCTGTTGCCGTTCGTGTTCATCACGATCGCTTGCGGCGCCGCCAGCGGTTTTCACGGGCTGGTCAGCTCGGGAACGACCGCCAAGCAGCTCGACCGTGAGACCCACGCTCGACCGATCGGCTACGGCGCCATGCTGGGGGAGGGCCTCCTGGGTTTGCTGGCCACGCTGGCCTGCACGGCAGGTTTCGGATCCGAGGAGCTGTGGCACGAGCACTACGCGAGCTGGGGTGCGGCCGAAGGGCTCACGGCGAAGATCGGTGCTTTCATCGAAGGCACGACCTCCTTCGTGACGACGCTCGGAGTTCCGGACGATGCTGCGCGGGCCCTGATCGCCATGGTGGTGGTGTCCTTCGCGTTGACGACCCTCGATTCGGCCACGCGGCTGTTGCGCTTCAACGTGGAGGAGATCGGCTCCTCCTTCCGCGTACCCGGCTCCCAGAACCGCTACCTCTCCACGTCGATCGCCTGCGCTTCGATCGCGCTGTTCGCCTTCTACGAGGTCGACGGGAAGCCTGCGGGCCTGGCCCTGTGGGCTCTGTTCGGCACCACGAATCAACTGCTGGCCGGACTCACCCTGACCCTGGTCACGCTGTACCTGCGCAGCCGGAAGCGACCGAGCTGGCCGACCGCGATTCCCGCCGTGTTCATCCTGGCCAGCACGCTGACGGCGATGCTCGTCAACCTGCGCACCTTCGCGCCGGGCGGGGCGAAGCCGGACACCCTCCTGCTCTGCATCGGTGGCGCGCTGTTCGGACTGGGCCTATGGCTACTCGTCGAGGCCGCGCTGGCCCTGCGGACGTCTGGCAGGAACCGCCCTAGAGGTCGAGTCTCGCTTCACGGCCGGGACGACGGGGATTCGCCCGGGGCCGAGTCGAGCTGATTTGGAGGTGGGAGCTCTTCCTGTTCCCGTCCGCCAGCCTCCGCACCGAGCCCTTGCATCCGCCGGCGGACCCTGTGTGCCCAAAACTCGAAGGCTTGCTCTACGTCATCCCATCGCTCCCACGCTCCCGCCGGGGACTTCGTTCCTACCCTTCGATCGATGGCTGCCATCAAACGCTCTCCCGTGATGGAATCCAAGACCTCACCCTCGACGCTGGCGGCCCCGGTCCACACGCGGACGTTGGTGAACTTTCCCCCGATCACCGAGAGTCGGCGGGCCTGAGGGATGAAGGTCGTGATGGTGTTGCCGATGGGCCTTGCTGCGTCCGCATCGGTGAGCGCGACCCTCACCCGCAAAGTCGTGGGCCCAGGTTCTCGCACGATCTTGAAGTCGCTCTCCAGGGCGACTCTCATCGAGTCGTGCAACAGTACAGCCAGACGCTCGAGGTCTTCCTGGGACGTGCCTGAGCGCTTGGCGGCGTCACCGTACCAGACCTGGACCGGGTCGATGAGCACGGCGTCGTACCCAGCCAAGGACTTCGCGGGATGCTCGAAGACCAAGAGGGGCTCCTCTCCCACCCCTGCTCGCAATTCGACATCGGGCGCAAGAAAGCCAGAGCGCTCGACGGACTTCGCGCGCCTGGTCGCTGCGCACGAAGCCATCACCAAGAGGGTTGCCAAGAAGAGTCCATGGGAGGCAGAGCGGATGGGGGTGTGCATTGGGTTGGAGGGCAGGACCCTTGGCATGGTGGATGGCGCTACGCTTGAGGGTCTTCGAGGGTGATGCCTTCCAGCGGAGATTCCTGGCAGGCTCGAGGTTGGAAAGGCAGCATACCCGCGACAAGGGGGGGCTTCCGCATGCACCGCGTTGACTCAGTGGTTGGAGTGTTTGGCTTTCGGCAACTCGTGCTTACGCTGACGATGAGCGCTTGTGTGTCGGGTGCGCACCAGCACGATGTGGTCGACCTCCCGAAGGAGCGCACCTCCAAAGGGGCGCCGAACTTCCTGCTCATTGTCGCTGACGACCTGGGCTATTCCGACCTGGGATGCTACGGGGGGGAGATCCGGACGCCTCATCTCGACAGGCTTGCCCAACGTGGCCGCCGCTTCTCCCAGTTCTACACCTCCGTCTCTTGTTCGCCAAGCCGGGCGATGCTGCTCACTGGCCGGGACAACCACATGGTTGGAATGGGGAACATGCACGAACGTACGGCCCCCAACCAGCTCGACGAGTCCGGCTACGAGGGCGTCCTCGACGTAACCGTCGCGACGGTTGCCGACGTACTCAGGGATCGTGGGTATCGCACCATGATGGCTGGCAAGTGGCATCTTGGTCATTCGCCAGAGCACATCCCTGCGGCCCGTGGCTTCGATAGGTCCTTTTCCTTGCTGAACTCGGCTGGCAGTCACTTCGATGTGACCGGCTATCGCAACGAGAGCCCCACGTCGGAGTTCGTGGAAGATCACCAGTACCTCGATCGGCTACCGCGGAACTACTATTCCACCAGGACGTTTACCGACAAGCTGTTGACCTTCATGGACGAAGGAAGGGAGCAGGGGAGCCCGTTCTTCGCCTACTTGGCCTTCCAGGCGCCTCACGACCCTTTGCATGTGCCGAACCCCTGGCTTCGACGGTACAAGGGCCGTTACGACGTCGGCTGGGATGCCCTCAGGAAACAGCGCCTCGAGCGCATGGCAGAGCTCGGGATCGTCGAAGAGTTCGCTCTGGCGGCTGAGAGACTCTGGTTCGTTCCGAGCTGGGGTCGGCTCACGAGAATGGCACAGGTGACGACCGCCAGGAAGATGGAGATCTATGCCTCGATGGTTGAGTACCTCGACGATCAGGTGGGCCGTGTCCTTGAACACTTGGCGGAAACTGGTGAGTTGGACAACACGGTCGTGGTCTTCCTGTCAGACAACGGACCGGAGTCAACGGACCATGTGGCCTCTGCGAAGAAGCGTCCGGCGTCGTCGGAGACCGGCTTCATCGCGCAGAACTATCGCATCGACTATGAGTCGTGGGGGCGGGCCGGTAGCTACGTCGGATACGGAATCCCCTGGGCCCAGGTCTCCGCGGCGCCTCTTTCCATGTTCAAGGGCTCCATGTACGAAGGAGGAATACGTTCGCCTCTGATCGTTTGGCAGGCCGGGATGCAGGGCGCCGGGGGTGTTGACTCCGCCTCAATCGTGCATGTTGCGGATGTCGGGCCGACCCTTCTTGACCTGGCCGGCGTAGAGACGGGTGCCCTGCTAGGTCAGGTGTCCGGCGGAGAGCAGGTGGGACAATCCTGGGCGCCGCTCCTCACGGCGGGACAGTCGCTAGAGGCGTTCACCGAGCGGACGTTGGGCATGGAGATGTGGGGCGCACGGGTCTGGCGAGAGGGCCGATTCAAGGCCGTATGGATGCACAAGCCGTTCGGAGTGGATGGTTGGCAGCTGTTCGACGTAGTCACCGATCCAGGGGAGCGCATCGACCTCGGTGCCCAGCAGCCAGACCGCCTCTCTAGAATGGTCGCTGCGTGGAACGAATACGCCGCGGCGAACAATGTCATTCTTCCGGACCGCACCGTCTACGACGGCGCGGAAGAAGCCTTCCCGCCCCGCCCCCCGGTCGATTCTCCGGATTGGCCCCGGGGGCAAGAGCCGAACTGGACCGCCGAAGAAGAAGGCTGAGACCATCTGACATGCTTCGCATCCATACCCTGATTCTCGCCGCCGTCTTGTTAGGTGGATCCGCTCAGGCGCAGTTCGATGGGCCCCGCACGTTCTGGCCGCTCCCGAAGAACACGAACATCTTTGCCTTGCGTAGTGGGCGCGGTCAGGCCAACGCCTCCCTCGCTGTCTGGAATCAGGTCCAGCCGGGCATCGACATCGAGACCGAGCTGCACATGCTGACCTATACGCGGACTCTGCCGATATTCGGGCGTACTGCGTATTGGCAGGCCTTCCTCCCCTTCGTGACGACGGATACGTCGTCGGCGCTTCCCTTGGGAGCCGTCGACTCGTTTGCTGCAGGCATCGGCGACCCATCCATAGCGGGAACGGTGAACATCTTCGGGAAGCCGGACATGCCTGCCCGTGAATACATCCGGCACGACCACACGACGTCACTGGACCTCGGGTTGATGGCCAGCTTTCCGATTGGAGAGTATGACGAGGATGAGTTGCTTAACCCCGGCTCCAACCAGTGGAAGGCGCGCGTGGCCGCGCCGATCATTCACGCCATCGGCCCGTGGGTCCCCGGTGAGCGCACCACCTTGGAACTTACTCCCGCGATCCATCTCTTGGGAGACAACGACGATGCCCGCGGTAACAGCGTAGAGCAGGACCCTCTCTTTACCCTGGAGGCCCACTTGACCAGGGACCTGACACGCGATGCGTTCCTGTCACTCGACTATGTGATGCTCCGGGGGGGTGAGGAGACGCTGACCGACAAGGCAACAAGCACTCCAGCTGGGACGACGAGCGGCATCGACGCACAGTTGCTTGGCTTCACGGTTGGGTATCAAATCAACGATAGCATGCGACTGTCGCTAGGCCATTCCCACACCTTTGGAAGCGACAGCGGTGCCGGAGAGCTCGACGGTTCGTTGACCATGCTCACTCTGTCGTGGTCGTGGCACAGCGTGCTCGAGAGCGTGCGCGAGTTTCATCGGGACTAGGAGCGCCAAGATCCGGGCTCTCGGGCGACAGGGCTGCGCTTCAGCTCTGCATCGAACTCGTGAGGTGATCGACCAGGTCCATCTTGGTCAACAGCCCCTGCAGGCGGTTCTCATCGTCCACGATCAGCGCGATCAGGTCCTTGGCGAAGAGCTCGGTCAAGCGGTTGGCGTCTTCGTCCTCATGCACCGTGTGCACGTTGCGGAACATGACCTCGGCCACCGCGCTGGCCAGGCTGGCCTGACCCTCGACGAGTTTGCCGAGCACGTCGGACTCGGTCAGGATGCCCACCACGCGCTCGTTCTCGAGCACCGGCAGCTGGCTGATGCCCTTCTCCTTCATGATCATGACCGCGTCCGCGATCGCGTCCGAGCTGCGCGCGGTGATGATCTCCCGCGGGGGCAGAGTGTCGAGCAGGTTGCCCATGGACTGGGCTTCCCAGCGGCTGTCGCTGAACCCGTTCTCGCGCATCCACTGGTCGTCGAGGAACTTGGTCATGTAGTTGCGCACCGAGTCCGGCAGAATCGTCACGATGCGCTTGCCGGGGCCGTGACGCTTGGCGATTTCGATCGCGCCCCAAACGGCCGAACCGGAGCTTCCCCCCACGAGCAGACCCTCCTGGCGAATCAGACGCCGGGCCATCTGGAAGGACTGGCGGTCCTCGGACTTCAGCCACTCGTCCACCAGGCCGCGGTCGAGCACGTCCGGAATGAAGTCGTAGCCGATGCCTTCGACCTTGTACGAGGAGATCTCACCGGGACCCGCGAGGATGGAGCCGACCGGATCCACGCCGACGATACGCACGGCGGGAAGCTCCTCCTTGATCCGCTTGGCGACCCCGGAGATCGTTCCTCCGGTGCCGGCGGTCATGACGACGAAGTCCAGCTTGCCGTCCGTTTGCTCGAGGATCTCCTTGGCCGTGCCGTGGTAGTGGGCGTCGGGGTTGTCGACGTTCGAGTACTGATCGAGGATGTGGGCGTTGGGCAGGATCTTCTGCAGCTCCTTGGCGACGCCGATGTGACTCTCGGGAGAATCCCAGGCGGCCTCGGTGGGGGTGCGGATGATCTCGGCGCCGAGGGCCTCGAGCACGACCTGCTTCTCGCGGCTCATCTTCTCGGGCATCGTGATGATCATGCGGTACCCGTAGACCGCGGCGGCCAGGGCCAGACCGATCCCCGTGTTGCCGCTGGTGGGCTCGATCAGGGTATCCCCCGGACGGATGCGCCCCTGCTCCTGGGCCTGTTCCAGCATGCGCCGGCCGATGCGGTCCTTGATGGAACCTCCGGCGTTCAGGAACTCGCACTTGGCCAGAATCTCGCAGTCCGTAGTACGGCCGACCTTCTTGAGGCGAACCAGCGGAGTGTTTCCGATCGCCTCGAGGATGGACTTGTAAATCGCGCTCAAACAGCACCTCCGATGTGAGGCGCGCATTCTAGCCTGGAAAGAGCCGGGGACGGTCCCCCGGAATGGCTCCGGAGAGCAGTCTCCCTTCCGCCCTGCCCCGTGCGGTGCCATGATGCGCAGGTGGTTCAAGAAACCCACGTCCTTCGTTTGACACGTGCCGAGCAAGAGCGC
>JAUIEE010000502.1 GCA_030428965.1 bacterium
CAACTCCTCGCCGACATTCTCGAGGAGCACGGGCGTGCCGAACTGGATGGCATTCTCCAGTGTGCGCGTGTAGTTCGAGTCGGACAGCTTGATGATCTTCAGGTTGGCGTCGGCGTTGTCGACCCCGAGGTTCCAGAGGGGGTCGGGCAAGAGGGTCACGCCCTCGGTCTTGGGGCCCGACCGGGCGGCGACTTCGAACAGGCTGCGCGCCCGGCTTGCGTGGAAGATGGCCGCCACCAGGTGTCCGTGGACGCTGGGGCGTTCCATGGGACCCTCCTGGACGGAGCTCTCCCCGATCCCGCCGATGCGGCTGTCCGAGGTGGTGGTCTCCACCAGGAAGGGGGCGTCGAGGGCGGCGGCGATGTGGGCCTGGGCCGCGAGGTAGGCGGCGTAGAAGCGTTGCAGGCCAACCTCGTTCAGGTCCGCGCCCTCGGAATCGACGAACAGGCGCGCCAGGCGCGTATCGACCCTGGACAGCTCGCCCGCACGGATCTGGTCGAGGGCGAAGTCGAGGTCCTGGCGACCCTTCTTGCTGAGCTCGTTCGAACCGCAGGCTCCAAAGAAGAGGGCGAGGGGAAGGAGAACCAGACGTGCGCTCTTCATCGTCCTTGTTCTCCCCAACGTCCTGCGGTCAGTCCGACGAACAGCTGCTCGGCCTCGTCTTCTCCTTCGACCGAGAAGCCGGCCAAAGAGTGCAGCAGGTCCAGTTCCTGTCCGCCCCTCGACTGCACGCGGATGGCGCGCGTGCCATCGATGAGGATTCGCTCCTCATCGAAGGCGAAGAAGACGAAGCGAGGCTCGGCCGCATCCCAATCGAGCAGGAGGGACATGCGCAGGGCCAGGCTGGCGACCCGGTCGTGGATACGCTTGCTGCGCAAACCCACGCTGTCGTAGGGGATCCACTGCAGGGCGGTCCCGTCCTGCAGGTAGAGGTGAGGATCGAAGGTCTCCTCGGAGACGCGCCAGACGCCCTTCTCCGGACCCCGTGTGCCGAGGTGCAGGGCCACCGGCAGGATCCCGTCCCGGGTCAGGTCGGTGCCGAAGATGCGCTCGTGATCGGTGAAGAAGATGGCTTCCGCCCAGACGCTCTCGAGGTTGGTCTGGTTCGGGTAGCCGGGGAAGCGCTCCGGCTCTTCCACCACGGCCCCGCTGACGCCACCTCCACAGGAGGCGCACAGGGCCAGGAGGAGCCCCCCCAGCGGGGGCAGGAATCGGGATGGGGAGAGGTTCATGCGGGTCTTGCAGAGCAAAGTGGAGCCTAGCATTGGACCTCCGGCTGGCTCTGGGTACAAGTTCGGCCGCCGGAGCCGGGTGATTGAGGTGGAACACCGAAAGGTGCCGTCCTCCCCCGGCCTACCCATGCCCTGGCCCCAGGGCTCGCGTCCAGGGGGCCTCGAGACCACCCGATGAGGACTAGGCGGCCGTGACCGAGACGATCGAGACCATCCCGTTCCAGGCGGAGACCGAGGAGCTCTTGGAGCTCGTCATCCACTCCCTCTACACCAACCCGTCGATCTTCCTGCGGGAGCTGATCTCCAACGCGAGCGACGCCCTCGACAAGCTGCGCTTCGAGGCGCTGACGCGGCCCGAGTTGACCGAGGGCAAGGAGGAGCCCGCCATTCGGCTGGCGACCGATCCCGAAGCGCGCATCCTGTGTGTGATCGACAACGGCATCGGGATGAGTCGCGAAGAGGTGGTCCAGAACATCGGGACCATCGCCCGCTCGGGCACCAAGAAGTTCATCGAGGCTCTCAAGGGCAACCAGGAGGGAACGCCCGAACTCATAGGCCAGTTCGGCGTGGGATTCTACTCCAGTTTCATGGTCGCCGACGAGGTGGTCGTCGAGACGCGTCGTGCCGGTGAGGAGAAGGGGACCCGCTGGACGTCCACAGGTCGAGGCGAGTACACGCTGGAGGAGATCGACAAGCCCGCGCACGGCACGACGATCATGCTGCACCTCAAGCCGCTCGACGAGAAGCGCGAGGGGGGAGATCAGGTCCCGGACTTCACGCAGCAGTGGACCGTGCGTGAGACGGTCAAGCGCTACTCCGACTTCATCGAGTATCCCATCGAGATGGAGGTGGGAGAAGGCGACGAGGCCAAGGTCGAGGTCCTGAACTCGCGCAAGCCGATCTGGACCCGCCTGCGCCAGGACATCGAGGAGAGCGAGTACAACGAGTTCTACAAGCACCTGACCCACGACTGGAACGACCCTCTGAGGACGATCCACTTCAAGGCGGAGGGTACGACCGAATACACGGCTCTCTTGTACCTGCCCTCGAAGCGCCCGCTGGACCTGTTCGATCCCAACCAGGCCAAGTCGAAGATCCACCTGTACGTCAAGCGGGTCTTCATCATGGCGGACTGCGAGGAGCTGGTCCCGGTCTGGCTGCGCTTCGTGCGCGGTGTCGTGGACTCCTCCGACCTGCCGCTCAACATCTCGCGGGAGACCCTGCAGCACAACCGCCAGATGGACCGCATCCAGAAGCGGCTCACGAAGAAGACGCTCGACACCCTGGGGGAGATGCGAGACAAGGACCGCGAGGCCTACAACGGCTTCTGGGATGCCTTTGGCGGCGTGCTCAAGGAGGGGCTCTACTACGAGAGCGAGTACAAGGATCAGCTCTCCGAGCTGGCCCTGTTCGAGACGTCCGCGGGCAAGGAGCGCTGCACGCTGCCCGAGTACGTCGAGCGCATGCCGGTCAAGCAGAAGGAGATCTACGTGCTCCTGGCCCCCGACCGTGCCGCCGCCGAGCGCTCTCCCCACCTGGAGGCCCTGCGGGCCGAGGGATACGAGGTGCTGTTCCTGGTCGATGCCGTCGACGAGTTCGTGCTGCAGCGCTTCGAGGAGTACGGCGGCAAGAAGCTGCGGCAGATCGATCGGGGCGAAGTGGACCTGGGGGGGGAGGACACCCCCGAGCGCGAGGAGCGGGAGAAGGCCCTCGAGCCTCTCCTGGAAGCCGTGCGCAAGGAGCTGGCCGACGAGGTCGAGGAGGTGCGCTTCTCGAAGCGCCTGACCGAGAGCCCGGCCTGCCTGGTGGAAGGGGAGAACTCCATGCCGCCCCAGATGCTGCGCTTCCTGAAGGAGACCGGGCAGCCCGTCCCCGAGCAGAAGCGTTCCCTGGAGCTCAACGCGACCCACTCCCTGGTCCAGAGGCTCGAGGCCCTGCGCGGGGACGAGGCCCAGTTCGCCAGGTTCTCCGACTATTGCCACCTGCTCTTCGGGCAGGCCCTCCTGGCCGAGGGCTCGCCCCTGTCCGATCCGGCCCGTTTCTCGAAGCTCCTGACCGAGCTCATGGTCGAAGGCGAATAGCCCTGGGGGGAG
>JAUIEE010000503.1 GCA_030428965.1 bacterium
GGGCTTGGTCTCCAGGGAAACGCCCAGTCGCTCCCGGTACAGGCCGAAGAGAAGCGGAAGGTAGACCAGGGTTTCGGAGCGGATCCACCCGGGAAGACCGGGGTCCAGGACGGCCAGGACATCCGGCGTCTCCAGGGGCTCGGCGTTGCCGAAATACACGTAGGTTCCGAAGCCCGGTTCGCTCGCGCGCACCACGAGCTCGGAGGCGGTCTGGCCGGCGTGGGCGACTCTCTCGCCCGGACGCGCGCGAAAGCGGAGCTCGGTCGTCAGCGATCCCTGTTCGGAGCGCACCTCGAGGTGCCCGGTGTAGAACAGGACGCCGCCATCGGTGAAGGGGACGTGGAACTCGTAGTCCTTGGGAAGCACGTCCGAGTGAGGCGCGAAGGAGAGCCGCACCTCTTCGAAGGGCTGGCCGTTGGTCGATCGGAGGACTTCGGCGTCGCCGCTGCGAACGATCGAAACGTCCGGGGTCCGGACCGTCCAGCGTTCCTCGCGAAACAGGTTCGTGTTGCGGGAGAACACGGCTTCGCCGCGGGGAGGGTGGAAACGGTAGAGCACCATCCAAAGCTCGTCCGTGCTCGAACGCTCCACGTGGATCGTGACCTGAGCGGCGGCCGGCTCCTCCGGCGGGAGCAGCAGGAGCAGGGTGCAGGCGAGTGCATTCATGGGAGGCTCACTCGGCCCGCAGGGCAACGGCCGGCTCGACCCGCGCGGCCCGGGCCGCCGCGGGTAGTCCGGCCAGGGTGGCCGTCACGACCAGAACCGGCATGGAGATGGCGAGCAGGAGAGGATCGGGTCGCGGAACGAGGCGAACCTGGGGCGTGAACTCGAGCGGTCCGAGACCGACCGCGGCGAGCTGGCCCAGCAACAGGCCCGCACCTCCGCCGATCAAGGCGAGCAAGAGCGTCTCCGCGAGGACTTCCAGACGGATGCGGTCCGCCGTGGCGCCCAGGGCGCGGCGCAAGCCGAGCTCGGAGGTCCGTTCGGAGACCGCGATGCCGACCACGTTGGCGGCTCCCAGGCAGCCGAGGACGAGGGCGATGGCGGCGATCGTGAGGACGAGGACTTGCAGGGCCAGGCTCGTGCGCTCGACCTTGCGCACGAAGGCGATGTTCTCCTGCACCTCGAGGGCGCTCGGGTCGTTGGGATCGAAGGAGTAGAGCGTGCCCAGGGCGTTGCGGATCTCGGCCACGGCCTCCTCGGCCAGGTCCGGGCGATGGGGCGCGAAGGCGAGATGGCTCACGTTGCGGCCGCCGCCATCGCCCATCTCCATGGCGGTGGGGTAGGGCACGAACAGGGAGTAGGCGAAGGAGGAATCGCTCTCGTACACCCCGAGGATCTCGAAGCGTCGGCCCCAGGCGTCCAGGCTCTCGCCGATGGGGGAACGCCCTTCGTACAGGCCTTCCATCAGCGGCAGGCTGATGAGGGCCACCTCGGCCGCGGCGAGCTCCTCCTCCTTGGTGAACCATCGTCCTTCCGTTACGGACAGGTCGGTCACCTGTTGGTATTCGAAGCCGACTCCGAGCAGTCGCGCCCAGGGCCAGCTGCGATCCGAGGCGAAGACGGCTCCGCCCCGTCCTGGCCGGTAGGCCGGGGCAATCTCGGCGATGGAAGGGCAGGCCTCGCGAATCTGGGGCAGATCGCTGTAGCGGATGCGGATCCGGCGTCCCCGGCGACTGCCGGAGCGTCCGGTTCCCCTGGCACGCTCCGGTTCGACGATGTACTCCTTGCCGCCCAGGCTGCGCAGCACGGAGGTCGTGGCGGCCGGTACGCCCGTGGCGTAGGCCAGCAGGACGAACAGCACGGCCGTGCCGAAGGCGACGCTGGCGAGGGTCAGGAAGGACCGCAGGGGATGGGCGAACAGGCTGCGTGACGCTTCGGAGGCCACGCTGAGCGGAGAGAAGCCGACCATCAGGCCTTCCCTCCCCGCAGGGCCAGGGCCGGGGCCATCTGGGCAGCGCGCCAGGCGGGCCAGATCGACGCACCCAGGCTGACGCCGAACAAGAGCGCCCCCGGAAGCCAGGCGGCCCCCAGCTCCACGGCCGGCGCGGCGAAGCCCTCGGGCAGGTCGACCTGTCCCATGAGTGCGACGCCGAGCGCTCCCAGGAGGAAGCCCAACAGGCCGCTGGTCAGGCAGACCGTGGCCGCCTCCAGGAACACCTGCGCGAAGACCCAGCGACGCTTGCAGCCCAGGGCGCGCCGGAGTCCGAACTCGAACGTGCGCGCGGTGACCGACATCAGCACGACGTTGGCCACGCCGATGGCACCCAGCAACAGGATGAGCAGGCCCACGGCCCCCAGGAAGGTCTCCAATCCCCCGAAGACCTGATCGAGCCGCTCCTGGCGCTCGAAGCCGTCGAAGTAGGGGACCAGGGTGTTGCGGTTCGTGGGATCGAAGCCGTGGCGTTCCCCGAGCACGGCGCGCACTTCGCCCAGGGCGGCCTCGCGGTCGACGTCGTCCCGGGGCCGGATCACGAAGAACTGGAAGTCCCGGGGCGACATGCGCTCCCAGGTCGTGAAGGGCAGAAACACGCTGCGCCGGTGACTGGTGTAGACGTCGTCCCCGGCCAGCTCTTCGTCCTCCAGGGCTCCGATCACCGTCAGCCTGCGCACGATGGTCTCCTCCCCGGCTCGACGCGTGAAGATGACCTGGATCTCCTTGCCCACGACGCTTTCGCCCTCGGCGAAGAGCTCGTCGTGCACGCCCCAGCCCAGAACGCAAACCGGAAGTTCCTGGGCCAGGTCGTTGGCGTCGATCCAGCGTCCGGCTCCCAGCGGGACGTGCACGATGTCGGCGTACTGGGGCTCGACGCCGATGGCGGTGATGCGCGTGATGTTGTCGCCGCGGTAGGCGCGCATGCCCCAGTTGTTGGCCTTGGGCGAAATGGCCGCGACGGAGGGGGATCCGATCCGCACGGCTTCCAGGTCCTCGCCGTCCAGCCGCACGAAGGCGTTGGCGCGCGCATCTCCACGGGACTGGGTGGCGCGGTTCACCCGTAGCAGCATGAAGGAATCGCCCAGCGCCTCCAGGGACGCCCGCTGGCTGCGCTCGAAACCTCTTCCCACGGCGACCAGCACGAAGACCGAGGCGACCCCCCACACGATGCCCGCGGCCATGGGCGCGGTACGTCGCGCTTCGCGCCAAACCGATCCCAGACTCTCGCGCAGGAGATCGAGGCCGCGACCCTGGAACGGGATCGCCTGGTTCGCGAACGGGACAGGCTCGAATCCCGGGCCACCTTGCTGCGCGAGGCGTCCCTCGACCGGGACATGCTCGACGAGG
>JAUIEE010000029.1 GCA_030428965.1 bacterium
CGAGCACCCTGATCGCTATCAACAGCCTGGGACTCGCGCGCCGCGAGAGCGGCCGGGTTGAAGAGGCCCTCGCCTTGGTCCGGGAGGCCGTTCAGGGTTGGCAGGAGACGCTGGGCCCGACCCACCCCGAGACGATCCGCGGCATCAACAACCTGGGGGTCTTGTCGCGGGACCTCCAGCGCCTCGACGAGGCCGAGGCCTACTACCGCGATGCCCTGGAAGGCTGCCGCCAGATCCTGGGGGGAGAGCACGAGTTGACCATCCTGAGCGTCTCGAACCTGGCCAAGGTGCTGTCCGATCGGGGAGAGCACACCGAAGCCCTCGAGCTGCGCACCGAAGCGGTCCGCCTCGCCGCGTCTCTGTACGGAGCGGAGGACCTACGAACGGTTCATGAGGAGATGAAGCAGGGCGAGGCCCTCCTGGACGCAGGCCGCTCCGACCAGGCCGAACCTGTCCTCCGTCGAGTCCAGGCCGTGTACCGAAGGGAAATGGGCCCCGAAAGCATGGAAGCTCTGTACGCAGCGCGCATCTTCTCTCGTTGCCTGGAAGTCGAAGAAGAGGTGCCGCTCTTGCGCGAGAGCTACGCGCTGGCCCGGGAGTCCCTGGGCGATCGGCACGAGGAGACGATCCTGCTCGCGAACGACCTCGCGGTGAGCTTGATGAACGTCGGGCGCTTCGCCGAAGCCGTGCCCGTGGCACGCAGAGTCGTCGAGACCCGACTGGCCCGGGCCCATCCGGACCCCATCGATGTCGCCCGCAGTCGCTACAGCCTCGGCTTCGGGCTGGCTTCCCTCGACCAGTTCGAAGAGGCCGCCGTCCACCTGGGTGAAAGCCTGGTGACCTTCCTGGAGGCCTGGGGCACCGACGCGGACTTGGTCTCCCGAGCCGCCCGACAGACCTTTGTCTGCCTGGAGAAGCTCCCGTGGCCCGAAACGACCGAACCTGTGGCCCGTGCCCTCCTACGCTTCCACCGCGCCAAGGTGACCCCCGGCTCCCCCCAGCTCACCCTGAACATGGCCCTCGTGGCCGAGGCCCTCACCGAAGAAGGCCAACCGGAGGAAGCCGTGGAGCTGCTCGAGGAATCCCTCGACCAGGCCATCCAAGCCGACACTCCCATCCCCGCGCGCACCTGGGCCGCCCTGGGGCAGGCCATGACGGCCCTGGGCGACTACGAGGCCGCCGAGGGACACCTGATCGAAGCCTGGGAGGGCTCGATCGCCACCCAAGGCTCAGGTCTCGCGCCCATCGCCACGCTCCTGGCCGAACTCTACGAAGCCTGGGAAGATCCCGAACAGGCCCGTTCCTGGCGCGATCAGGCAGGGGGCGACGACTAGTCTGGCCCGTCTCGAGGCTTGCTATCGCTCGAGGCAACCGAATCGGAGAGGTGAAGAGATGCAGAGGCCGTCCGTCGCAACGAACTCGGATCTGGAACAGCGCCTGCTCGACTTGCACAAGAAGTGCCGTCTTCTGGAGCGGCTGCTGTTTGCCGGCCTGCTCTTGACCGTTGCCAACTGCGCCAGCGCTGCCTTGGGGCCGGCCAGGCGCGAGGTCGTCGCGCGCTCCTTCGTGCTGGTTGACGAACAGGGAAGGGCGCTCGGTCGTTGGGAGGGCAAGGCCGACGGTTCAACCAACCTTCGGATGGAGAACGTGGAGGGCACGGCGTCGGCTGTCTTGGCCGTCGGCCCCCTGTACTTGGGAAACGACAGGACCTATACGTCCTCCGGGCTCGCTCTCGAGGTTGGGTCCGAAGACGAGAGCACCTCGAGAACGTTCCTCGGCAACCTGGACGACCGCGTTTGGTGGGAGTCCGAATTGAGCACCGCCGAGACGAACGTCTTCTGCTCGCTCCAAGGAGTGGACGGGGGGATCGGGATGACCCTGCATTCCACCAGCGATCAGGCCGTCGGTTGTGAGACCTCCTGGAGAGCCGGGGAAGAAGGCGCGCAGCTCGAACTATCGAGCGATGCCGGGCATGAAGCGTCGCTATCGTCCGATGGCCGTGGAAGTCAACTCAAGCTCTCGACGTTCGATGGCGAGCACGGGGGGCTGCAGCTCGACTACGGAGACGAGACCTTCGGGATCGAGGCCTACGGAAGGGGCGGCCACCCTCGGCACGTCTGGCCCGACTAGTCTCGCGAGAACTCCGGGCTGCACCGAAACTCTAGGCTCTCCCTACCCCCCGAGTGCCTCCCAGCTGCGCTCGGGTTCTTCGTCGGCCGTGGTCTCGAAGCCGCAGGCTTGCCAGCCGGCCTCGAGCAGGTTGCCGGCGCGATCGAAGGCTCCGCTGAAGCCGCCGTGCATGTTGGCGAGGTTCGTGTAGCCGGCGGCGACCAGGAGGTCGCAGGCGCGGCTGGAGCGAACTCCGGCCGCGCAGCCCACCACCAGGCGCGCGTCCCTGGGGAAGTGCTTCTCGACGGCGGCGACGAAGTTGGGATTGGGCTGCATGCCGGCGGACGTGCGGAACAGGAGCGGAATGTTGAAGGCGCCGGGCGCGTGGGCCTGGGCGTACTCGGGGGGGCTGCGGACGTCGAGGTAGGTCCAGCCCTCCTCGTTCTGCAGCAGTTGCTGGGCACCGGCGGGGTTCGTGGTCTCGTAGGACATGTCGTTCGCGGGGGAAAGGCTCGGCGAGCCGTTGTGCGTAGATGTTAGCGCTGTGGAACGCTCGTCGGTCACTCCGACTTCTGCGACCTCTGAGCCTTCCAGTCGTCGGTCAGCATTCCCTCGAAGCCCCAGTTCTCTTCCTCGACCTCTTGGATCACGATGTGGATGTGCTCTGGCCTCTTGCCCAGGCGGTTCACCAGGCTCTTCGTGACGTCGTGGACGATCCCGGCCTTCTGTTCCCGGGAGCTTCCGCTCAGAATCTGCACGTTGACGTAGGGCATGTCAGGTCTCCGGTCCGGTTGGTCTGAACGGCCTCGCACGGATGGCCGCAAGTGTGGGTCGTGCTCTCCGCATCGTTCATCGATGCCCCCTTCTCCTGGAGCCAGCTCGCGCCGCTCCTCCGCCGGCGGCCCAGTGTAGCCCAGGGCGGGGCGCGCCGTCAGTCCGAGATCCTCTCGCGGAGGATGGCGAGGGCCTTGGGCGCTTCCGACAGCCAGCCCTCCTCCCCCTCCGAGAGCGCGAGGGCCCGCTCGATGGACACCTTCGCCTCGGCGAAGCGCCGCTGCTGCAGGAGGATCACGCCCAGGTTGAAGTGCACGTCGGCTGCTTCGTCTCGCAGGGCAATGGAACGGCGGTAGGCCTGTTCGGCACCGGGTCCCTCGCGAAAGTCCTCCCACAGGAGGTTGCCGTAGTTGAACCAGACGGTCGCGTCCTCGGAATCGCGCTCGAGGAGCGTCTCGTACTGAGCGCGCGCTTCCTCCCTGCGCCCGAGGGCACGCAGCACCTCGGCATAGGAAACCCGGGCCGCGGCCTGGTCGTAGCCCTCGAACACCTTCGGGTAGAGCTCGGCCGCTTCCCGGAAGCGACCGGACTCGGCCAGGTACGAGGCGTAGTGCGCTTCCTCGATGCCGCTGCCGACCGGGGAGGCGAAGGGCCCGGCGAAGGCCACGTGACCCAGGGCGAAGAGCCCCAGGCAGCCCGACAGCAGCGCGAGGGTGCGCCCGAAGAAGCGCTCCCGCTCGCGCACGAGGCCGTCGTAGAAGCGCACCAGCGAGAGCGCGGCCAGGGCCAGCGCCACGGGCATGATCGGGATGCGGTAGCGGGCCGTGATGAAGAAGGCCACGATCACGGACGCGTAGGTGACGAGCAGCAGCACGGGCCAGCGGGCGAGCCGCAGGGTGGCCCGCTCGCCGCGCAGGAAGAGCAGGAGCGGCGCCGCGAGGGCCAGCACGAGGACGTGGAAGGCCTGCAGCGGAAACCACAGGGGCCAGGTCCGGTCGCGGTACCATTCGAAGCTCCAACCCAGCTGGGGAATCTCCACGGGATGGAAGAACAGGACCGCCTTGCGCAGGAGCAGCCGCACCCAGCCCGCGGGGTTCGCGCGCACCTCCTTCCAGGCCAGCTCCCACCACCAGCGCGAGGCCTCGGCGTGGGTCGTCTGTTCGCCCAGGATCTGTCGCACGTAGCCGATGCGCCACAGCTGATCGGGCGTGTCCCGACCGGGGGGTGCGTTGTAGACGCCCGGGGATTCCTGGTGGTTGCCGATCCAGAAGTTCATGCCCCCGTTCGCCGAGAGCAGCACGAACTGATCGCTCACCACGAGGTTGCGCACGGAGAAGGGCAGGATGACGAGCAGAGCTCCGGCCAGGAGCTGACCCGCCCGTCCGAGGGACTGGCGTGTGTCGTCCCGTCGCAGGAGAGCGCCCGCGGCCTGCAGGCCGGCGAAGGCGAACACGATCGCCAGCACGGTGGGCCGCAGGGCGCAGCCCACGCCGAGGGCGAGCCCGACCATGAGCCAGCGGGCCCGCGGCGGGCGTGCGTCGTCCGGCCAGGTGGCCAGGAGGACCGCGAGGGTCAGGAAGAAGGCCTGGGGACCGGCGACCAGGATGGCGACGTCGTGGTGGATCAAGGGGCCGTAGACCACGGCGAGCCAGCCGGCCAGAAGAGCGACGCGACGCCCGCCGAGGTGCGCTCCGAGGCGCGCGACGGCGCAGCAGGTCCCGGACCCGAGGAAGGCCTGCCAGATCCGGGGCCACCAGGCCGGATGGGTGATCGGGTCGGACTCGATGCCGGGGAACAGGGCGAGCCAGTAGGGGTAGAGCGGCGAGAGCAGGTAGGGATGATCCCCGGCACCTTCTCCCGCACGGATCGCGGCGGCGGTCCCGGCGTAGAAGCGACTGTCGAGGAACAGTCCGAAGATCAGCTCCGCCCTCTCGCAGGCGACGAGGTACAGAAGGCGCAGGGCGAGCGCGGCGAGGAAGATCGCGAGCAGCGCTTTCCAGCCGAGGCGGACGCGCTCGGCTTCGTGCGGTGCTTCCCCTGGTTCTTGGACGGCGTGCAAGGCGTTCCCCGAAGAGACCGCATCATCGAGGGCGACCCGCGCGCTGTCCACCGAATCGAGACCTCCCGAGGGGGAAGCTCCCGGCGCGGGTGGTAGGATCGCCACCATGGGTGCCCACTCCCGGCCGATCCTTCCCCTGGGCGTCTTCCTCGGGTTGGCCTGCGCGGGCTGCGGGGGAGAGCCGGCCCCGACTCCCCCCGGCTCGGCCCTCCTGATCACCCTCGACACGACCCGGGCCGACGTGCTCGGGATCTACGGCGGCCCCAAGGGCATCACCCCCAACCTGGACCGCATCGCGGCCGAAGGCCTGCGCTACACGCGCGCCCAGACCGTGGCGCCCCTCACCCTGCCCGCGCACTCCTCGATGCTGACCGGGCTCTACCCGCCCCGCCATCGCGTGCGCGACAACGGCATCCGGCCGCTCCCGGGCTCGGCCTCGACCCTGGCGGAACGCGCCCGCGAGAAGGGCCTGCGCACCGCCGCCTTCGTGGCCGCCGCCGTGCTCGACGACACCTTCGGGCTGAACCAGGGCTTCGAGCTCTACGTGGACCCCGAGCGCACGCCCGAGGAGGAGCTGACCCACTTCGAGGAGCTCAGCGCCACCCAGGTCGTGGACGCGGCCCTCGAGTGGGCGGAGACCTTGCAGCCGGGCGAGCGCTTCTTCGCATGGGTGCACCTGTTCGACGCCCACGGTCCCTACGAACCGCCGGCCGACCTGAGCCTGCGCTTTCGCCGCAACCCCTACCACGGCGAGGTGGCCTACGCCGACCGTGAGATCGGTCGCTTGATGGACACCCTCGCCGCGACCGGCCGGCTCGACGACACGACCGTGCTGGTCGTCGCCGACCACGGCGAGGCCTTCGGAGAGCACCTGGAGATCTCCCACGGCTCCTACTGCTACCAGACGACGATGCAGGTTCCGTTCCTGGTGCGCTATCCGGACGGCTACGGAGCGGGCGAGGTGCGCGAGGACGTCGTCAGCGTGGTCGACGTCCACCCGACCCTGGCCGAGGCGATGGGACTCTTGCCCGCTCCCGACATCGATGGACTGAGCCTCCTGCGACGCAGGTCCCCCGCGGGCCGGGGCGTCTACTTCGAGTCCTACAACGGCTACATGAGCTACGGCTGGAGTCCGCTCGCGGGCTGGCTCGACGGCCAGGGCAAGTACCTGCACAGCTCCCGCCCGCAGTTCTTCGACCTGGACGAGGACCCCGAGGAGAGCCGGGACCGGATCGGAGAGGAGGACGTGGAGCGCTACCGCTCCGCCCTGGCGCGGGTGTTCGAGCTCGACGTGCTCCCCGACGACGCCGAGGCCACGATCGACGAGGAGCTGCGGCGCAAGATCCAGGACCTGGGCTACGCGGCCATGGGAGACATAGAGGAGAGCCTGCCCCATCCCCTCGACCCCTCCGATCGCCCCAGCCCAGCGGAGCGGGCGGAGGAGCAGGCCGAGACCCTGCGCGCCATCCACCTGATCGACATCAAGCTCCTGGACCAGGCCATCCCGATCTTCGAGTCCGTGCTGGCGGGCAACCCCGACAACCTGTTCGCCCTCGACAAGTACGCCTACTGCCTGGTGCAGAGGGAGCGCTTCGAGGAGGCCCTCCCTCACCTCGAGCGCCTGACCCGCGAAGGTCCGGGCTGGGCCGGCTCCTACTTCAACCTGGGCCTCGCCCTGGACGCCGTGGGCCGCACCGAGGAGGCCCTGGCGCCCCTGTCCCGGGCGCTCGAGCTCGACCCGGCCAATCCTCTCTTCCGCCAGACCCTCGAGGCGGTCACGGCGGAGCTGGAGTGAGGCTCGGAGAGGGACCACCGGGCCCCCTCTCGGCGGTCTATAATGGTGGCGTGAACGTCCTCGACACCTTCCGGAGACCTCTGCGCAGTCTGCGCGTCTCGGTCACCGACCGCTGCAACCTGCGCTGCGGGTACTGCATGCCGGAGAAGGAGTACACCTGGCTGAAGCGCGCCGACCTGCTCAGCTTCGAGGAGATCGACCGCCTGGTGGGGGTCTTCGGCGAGCTGGGGGTGGACAAGCTGCGCCTGACCGGTGGTGAGCCCCTCCTGCGGCGCGACCTGGAGGAGCTCGTGCGCCTGTTCGCCCGCCGGGGCGGAATCCGGGACGTGGCCCTGACGACCAACGCCATCCTGCTGCCGGAGAAGGCGCGGCCCCTGCGGGAGGCGGGCCTCACGCGCCTCACGATCAGCCTGGACTCCCTCGATCGGGGGCGCTTCACGCGCCTGGCCCAGCGGGACGAGCTCGGGCGCACGCTGGAGGGCATCCGGGCCGCCGGTGAGGCCGGCTTCGAGGGCACCAAGATCAACGCCGTCATCCTGCGCGGCGAGAACGACGACGAGCTGGCGGAGCTGATCGACTTCGGCCGGCGCCACAGGATCGAAGTGCGCTTCATCGAGTACATGGACGTCGGGGGGGCGACGCGCTGGACGGGGGAACAGGTCGTCTCCGCCGAGGAGATGCTCGAGCGGATCCGCATCACCGCGGGCCCCTGGACCGCCCTCCCGGGGCGCGGATCGGCCCCGGCCCAGCGCTTCCAACTCGAGGATGGGACCGTATTCGGGGTGATCAGCTCCACCACACGTCCCTTCTGCGGCAGCTGCGACCGCAGCCGCCTGACCGCCGACGGGCTCTTCTTCCTGTGCCTCTACGCCCGCCAGGGCCTCGATTTGCGCGCCCCCTTGCGGGAGGGGGCCACGGACGGCGAGCTGGCGGCCTTGTTGCGCTCGACCTGGTCCGGGAGGAGCGATCGAGGGGCGGAGGAGCGCCTGGCTACCCAGCTGCGCGGCACCCTGGCCGACGCCGAGGAACTTCGACAGGACCCGCACCTCGAGATGCACACCCGCGGCGGGTGACCGTCGTTCGGAGTTCAGATCCGCTGCGTTTGACCTCCCCTTGAAGCGCCTTTGAAAGGCACTTGCAGGTTCCGTGACCCAGCGCGCCAGCTGACCACCATATTTTGTGGTCGCACAATCTTGAGGCACTAGGGGTTCCGATCTAGCATGCGCAGCCGCTGGAAGAAGGAGGGCTTCGAGGCGTTCGAGCCCGCTCCTTCCGTCTTCACCCTCCGGATCGGCCCAGCCGACGTCCCACGGAGGGCCCAAAAGCAAGCTCCTACAACTCGAGGCCACCAGCAAGAGAGGCTCCCGCATGGAAGAAGCGTCCCCGTCGACCACCGCCACCGCCGCCGCGACCCAGCCCCACGACCCGCGCCAAGGCACCCTTCCGGGCACCTACGAGGCCGAGGATCGCCCCCAGGGAGCCCGGGTGCGTCGCACCCTGGACGGGGACGTGGAGATGCGCCCCGGCGAGGCCGCGACGCGCATGCGGGTGCGCAAGCGCAACTCGGACCTGGAGCCGGTCGACGTCAACAAGATCGTGCGCGCCGTGGAGCGCTGCTGCGGCGGTCTCGACAAGGTGGACGCCATGCGCATCGCCACCCGCACGATCAGCGGGCTCTACGACGGTGCCACGACCCAGGAGCTCGACCAGCTCTCGATCCAGACGGCCTCGAACCTGATCGCGGAAGAGCCCCAGTACTCGGCCCTGGCCGCGCGCCTGTTGTGCACCTTCATCGACAAGGAGGTCCAGAACCAGGACATCCACTCCTTCTCCCAGTCGGTGCGCATCGGCCACGAAGCCGGCCTGATCTCCGACCGCACGGCGGAGTTCGTGCTGGCCAACGCCCGCAAGCTCAACGACGCGATCCGCCCCCAGAACAACCACCTGTTCGAGTACCTCGGCATCCGGACCGTCTACGACCGCTACCTCCTGGTCCACCCCGAGCGCCGCATGGCGATCGAGACGCCCCAGTACTTCTTCATGCGGGTGGCCTGCGGTCTCTCGAAGAAGCCCTCCCAGGCGATCGAGTTCTACCGGCTGATCTCATCCCTCGAGTACCTGCCGAGCTCCCCGACCCTGTTCAACTCGGGCAGCCAGCGCAGCCAGCTCTCGTCCTGCTACCTGCTCGACTCCCCCGACGACGACCTGGTCCAGATCTACGACCGCTACAGCGACGTGGCGCGCCTCTCGAAGTTCGCCGGCGGCATCGGCCTGGCCTACCACCGCATCCGCTCGAAGGGCTCCCTCATCCGCGGCACGAACGGTCACTCGAACGGCATCGTCCCCTGGCTCAAGACCCTCGACAGCTCCGTCGCGGCCGTCAACCAGGGCGGTCGCCGCAAGGGCGCCTGCTGCGTCTACCTCGAGACCTGGCACGCCGACATCGAGGAGTTCCTCGAGCTGCGCGACAACACCGGTGACGAAGCGCGCCGCACCCACAACATCAACCTCGCCAACTGGGTTCCGGACCTGTTCATGAGACGGGTCAAGGACGACGAGATCTGGTCCCTGTTCGACCCGAAGATCGTGCCCCACCTGTGCGACCTGTACGGTGAGGAATTCGAAAAGGCCTACAACGAGGCCGAACAAGAGGGGAAGTTCGTGCGTCAGATCCCTGCGCGCGAGCTGTACGCACGCATGATGCGCACCCTCGCCCAAACTGGAAACGGCTGGATGACCTTCAAGGACGCCAGCAACGAGAAGTGCAATCAAACGGGCACACCCAGCCGTACCGTGCACCTTTCGAACCTTTGCACCGAGATTATTGAGGTTACCTCCCAGGACGAGACGGCCGTCTGCAACTTGGGTTCGGTCAACTTGGGCCGACTCGTCCGGGATGGTGCCTTTGACTTCGAAAGGCTCGGAGAGATCGTTCGCGTCGCGGTCAAGTACCTCGACCGGGTGATCGACATCAACTACTACCCGACCGACGACGCTTCTCGCTCGAACTACGCCTGGCGTCCCGTTGGGCTGGGCGAGATGGGTCTGCAGGACGTGCTCTTCCAGCTCGGGCTGCCCTTCGACTCGAAGGAAGCCGTCGAGCTGACCGGGCGCATCCAGGAAGAGATCTACTACCACGCCACCGACACCTCGTGCCGCCTGGCCGAGAAGCACGGCCCTCACCCGAACTTCCTGTTGACCCGCGCCGCCCAGGGTCAGCTGCAGTTCGAACTGTGGGGCGTCGAGCCCCGGGACCCCGAGCGCTGGAACGAGCTGCGCGAGCGGGTCGCCAAGCACGGCCTGCGCAACTCCCTCACCCTGGCCATCGCCCCGACCGCCACGATCTCCTCGATCGCCGGCTGCTACGAGTGCATCGAGCCCCAGATCTCGAACCTCTTCAAGCGCGAGACCCTGTCCGGCGACTTCATGGTCATCAACCGCTACCTGGTCAAGGCGCTCCAGGAGCGCGGCCTGTGGACCGAGTCCATGCGCGAACAGATCAAGCGCAGCGAAGGCTCCATCCAGGGCATCGAGGACATCCCGGCCGACCTGCGCATGCTCTACCGCACCGCGTGGGAAGTGCCGATGCGCTCCCTGATCGACATGGCCGCCGAGCGCGGTCCCTACATCGACCAGAGCCAGTCGCTCAACCTGTTCATGGAGACGCCGACGATCGGCAAGCTGTCCTCCATGTACCTCTACGCCTGGGAGAAGGGTCTCAAGACGACCTACTACCTACGCTCCCGCCCGGCGACCCGCATCCGTCAGACGACGGTCGCCAACGAAGCCACGGCCGCCGAAGCCGTCGCCTGCTCGCTCGAGAATCCCGAGAGCTGCGAAGCCTGCCAGTAGGTCCCGTCCCCTTCACCGAAGCTGGATGCCCGGCCCAGGCATCCTCCGTGCTTCCATTCTGGGCGCACCGAGAGACGAGAGCATGATCAGCACGGCCCAAGAATCCCAGACCAAGACCAAAGCCAACCTGCTCGACCCGGGTCTCGACCTCACCCTGCGCCCGATGCGCTACCCGGCGTTCTACGAGATGTACAAGAACGCCATCAAGAACACCTGGACCGTCGAGGAGGTGGACTTCTCGACCGACCTCGTCGACCTGCGCAGCCGCCTCCTGCCGGCGGAGCGGCACCTGATCAGCCGCCTGGTGGCCTTCTTCGCCACGGGTGACTCGATCGTGGCCAACAACCTGGTGCTCAACCTCTACCGCCACGTCAACGCGCCCGAGGCGCGCATGTACCTCTCGCGGCAGCTCTACGAGGAAGCCCTGCACGTCCAGTTCTACCTGACGCTGCTCGACTCCTACATCCCCGACATCAAGGAGTGCGAAGAGGCCTTCGCCGCCATCCACAACATCCCCAGCATCAAGGCCAAGGGCGACTTCTGCTTCAAATGGATGGACTCGGTCTACGAGATGGACCGCATCGAGAGCTGGGAGGACAGGAAGGCCTTCCTGCTCAACCTGATCTGCTTCGCCTGCTGCATCGAGGGCCTGTTCTTCTTCGCCGCCTTCGCCTACGTCTACTTCATGCGCTCCAAGGGCCTGTTGAACGGCCTGGCCTCCGGCACGAACTGGGTCTTCCGCGACGAGAGCATGCACATGCAGTTCGCCCTCGAGGTGGTCGATACCGTACGCCGCGAGGAGCCCGACCTGTTCGACGACGAGCTGCACGCCAAGGTCGGCCAGATGCTCGAGGAAGCCGTGGACTGCGAGATGCAGTTCGCCGAGGACCTGCTCGGCCAGGGCGTCCCGGGCCTCTCGACCCGCGACATGCGCACCTACCTCGAGTTCGTCGCCGACCAGCGCCTCGGCAACCTGGGCCTCCCCAAGCGCTTCGGCTCCAAGAACCCCTTCAGCTTCATGGACCTCCAGGACGTCCAGGAGCTCTCCAACTTCTTCGAACGCCGCGTCAGCGCCTACCAGGTCGGGGTCACCGGAGAGGTGGCCTTCGACGAGGCGTTCTAGGGCTCTACGTACTCACAGCTTTGCACCACGCATGACAACAGACACCGCAACGGCTAGCAAACTAACCCGACTGGGCGCGCAGATCGAGAAGGACATCCAAGAGGCCATCAACCTTGGAGGTCACGCCATTTCACTAGCCAACAAGGCCAGTTCTTCTGATGAGTACTCCCTCGCCAAGGCAGCTGGGCGAAAGTTCAGCTCCTATGCTGAAGAGGTTCTTCGACAGTCGTTTTCTACAGACCGAGAACTGAGGTCCTTTAGAGGCAGCGGTGCCCTGTCCATCCCCCTCAGGGGCGGGATTGGCCAACTGCCAACACCGGTCAGCACGCTGACTAATGAACTGCGGGAGTCACTCTCCCTAAGAGTTGAGAACCTAGAGAACCTGGTGCACACACTTGGGCTCAGGGCTGAGAGTCCGCAGACTTCGGCTGAGCCACGGCCGCACGCTCCGCAAATAACCGTAAACGGGAATGTACATGGGCTTCAGGTCGGCTCGGGCAATACGCACATCCGAGTGAGGCACCAGCTCTTTGATGCGATCGAGAGTTCTAGTGCCAAGGATGGCCAGAAGACCGAGGCTAAGAATCTTCTAGAGAGGGCCCTTAGGCACCCCCTTCTCGGCAGCATTCTGAGCGCAGTACTGAGCTCGCAGCTCGATTCCTAGTCGCTCGCGACCGCACAGGCGCAAGCCCGCAGAGTCGCCCTTACGGAAGCTCTTCACGCACGTCGTTGACTGGAAGATCTTTCCGCTGAGTTCTGCCTCAGCTCGTGTTCGCCGTAAGCCGACAACCAAGAAATGAAAACTAGACCAGATCTTGACCAATACTTCCTTGGAATCGCAGATGCCGTTGCAACCAGAGCAGACTGTGTTGGCCGACAAGTTGGAGCAGTCCTCGTTCAGGGGGAGAGAATCATCGCAACGGGCTACAACGGCACTCCGACAGGACTCCTCAACTGCACAGATGGAGGATGTCATCGCTGCACCGAAAGGGACAGGTATCCATCAGGCACTTCATACGATCTCTGCGTTTGTGTTCACGCTGAAGCCAATGTCTTGGCCTCGGCCGCAAGGTTTGGCATCGCCACTGAAGACGCCACGCTCTATTGCACACACCAGCCCTGTTTTGGATGCGCCAAAGAGCTGTTACAAGCTGGTGTATCCGATGTCGTCTACCGGGAGCCCTGGCAACCAAACCCGGAGTTAAAAAAGCAGTACGGAACGCTTCTATCTGCTTTCAAGGGTAGATGTCGCCTTCTCCCGGCGCTCGTAACAGCAAGTTTCGACTCTAGCGCAACAGCAAACGATGGATCTGAGCTGGAGTTTGCCAAAGAGAACGACATAGCAAGCGAGTCGGAGATACCTACAAGCTAGGCCCCGACTTCAGGAAAGGGCTTTGCACCACCTACTCCGGCATTTCTAAGAGCAGGGATTCCAGCAACTCGATCAGCCGGAACCCCAGGTTCCCGTTCGTGTACACGGCGTAGCCGGCGCCCGAGTCGGGGAAGACGGCGAACTTGCAGCGGAAGTCGCCGTTGTTGCCGCCGTGCTCGATCATCAGGCCGTGCGGGGTTTCGCGCAGGAAGAGGCCCAGGCCGACGCTCTGCTTCCAGGCGGCCATCGGTCCTTGGTCCTCGACCGAGCGGTGAGGCTTCAGGAAGTCGTCCCAGGTCTCGGGCTCGAGGCCCTTGCGCTCGAGGATGGCGCGCATGAAGGCGGTGAAGTCCAGAGCTTCGGTGTGCATGCTCGAGGCCGGGCTGACCTCGGGGGGCAGTTCGGCGTAGGCCACTTCCCGTAGCCAGTGGCCCTTGGCTGCGGCCGCGCTGAGCTTCGGGTTGGCCGAGAAGTGCACGCGCTGCATGCCGACCACCTGGGCGACCTCTTCCTGGAGCAGCTCTTCCAGATCCTTGCCGGTCAGGTGCGAGAGCACGCGCCCCAGGTAGTTGTAACCCTCGCCCGAGTAGCCGTAGCGTTCGCCGGGCTCGAAGTTCAGCTCGAGCGGCTCGCCGTTGCGCCAGCCACCGGGACCGCCGAAGGCCCAGTTCGGCAAGCCCGTCGAGTGAGAGAGGACCAGGCGGGCGGTCAACTTGGCCGAGCGCTGGTCGCCGGCGATGTTCGGGAATGGCAGGATGTCGAACAGGGGCTTGTCGAGGTCCAGCACGCCGCGCTCGGCCAGGCGCAGGGCCGCGAAGGCGAAGACCGGTTTGGTGATCGAGGCGGCTTCGAACAGGGTCGTGATCTCCAGGGGCTCGCCGCTCTGGCGGTTCTTCACGCCGAAGGTGCGGTGGTGCACGACCTCGCCGCCGCGCAGGAGCGCCAGGGAAACGCCGGGCACCTCAAAGTAGTCCATCCACGCGCGAACGTGTCCGTCGACAACCTCCAGGTGCTCGTCCTCCAGGCGAAGCAGGAGCCCGGCTTGCTCGGGTGGGAAGCCGGGAGGCTCGAGGGACGGGACCACGAGCTCGGGCGCCTGGGTCGTGGCGTCCGGCTCGACCTGAACGCGTAGCTCCACCTGCCCGAGGCGTCTCTGACCCCCTTCGTTGCCGTAGGGATCGGTGAGCACGTCGGCCGGCGCGATCGTGTACTCCCCGGGAGGGACCTGCACGCGGTACTGGCCGAAGGTGCTGACCGCGACGTGGAAGCGGAAATCGCCTTCGTCCCGGGAGGTGAGCAAGAGACGCTGGACCGACTCCCCCGTCCAGCTCTCCCAGCGCACGCCGCCCGCCAGGACACCGGGAAAGGAGACGGGATCCAGCAGGGCCACGTCCCCCAGCCGCCCGGTGATCGAGCCCTTCTCGCCGCGCGGCCCCCAGATGGCGAAGGACGTCGGCCCGGGTCCGTCGAAGTCGGTCACGAGGAGGTCGAGGCCGAGGGTGCGCGGGTCGAGGCTGGCGAGGGGCAGGCTCCACTCGTAGCAGGTCTCGTCCCCCTCCCTACGGGCGGCGACCCGCACGCCCTCGAGGGGGGCACCCTGCGAGGTGCCCTTGATGCGCGTGACCCCGTCTCCCTCCAGAGCCGCCTCGTACCAGAGCGGCAAGCCGGGCTCGGCGGAGTGCTCGGGATCGAAGTAGATCAAGCAACGGTCCTGATCGTCCGGTCCCAGCTCCCCGGACGGCTCGAGGGTGTGGACGTCGTCGCGCACGCGCACGGCCACGAGCAGCGCTTCGGTGAGTTCGTCGTAGCCCGTGGTGAACCTCACCTGGAGATCGGCCTCTCCCTCGGGGTAGTAGGCCAAATAGCTTCCGACGCCGTACTGCGGCAACCCCGCGGGCCAATCGCCCAGGTCGCCGTCGATCTCGATCCCGTCGAGCAAGAAGGCCAGTGCGACGACTCCGTCATGGGCGAAAGGAGCCCGGCCGGCGCTGAGGGCAGCGACCAGGGCCAGCCCAGAGGCAGAGACCCACGCGAAACGTCGATCACGCAGTCGAGACATGGGGGGATTCCTCGAAGGTCGAGCCAGGCCAGGCGGGCAGCAACCGCCCCGGTCTTGCGCCTGCGCAAGGCCGCCGGCTGTATTCCCAGCGCGGAGCATCTTCCTGCCTGGCGAGCGGGACCGCACCTCTCCCGCGGTAGGATGCCCGGGCCATGCCCTACACCCCCTCGACCGTCCGAGGGCGCGCGCTCTGGATCTGGTCCGCAGGTGTGCTCCTCCTGGCCGGCCTCGTGCTCCTGGCCCACGTGGGCCAGGTCGATCCCGAGCGCCTGCACGTCGCCTGGAACTTCGTGGACCAGGCCCAGTACGTCACGACGGCGCGGCATTGGATCGACACGGGGGTCCTCGAGAGCGGCGTCGTCTACCCGGCCCACGTGGAGCGCGAAGGCTGGCGCCCCTACATGCCGGGCTCCTACCTGCCCCTGGCCCTCTCCTATCGCCTGTTCGGCGCCAGCGTGGCCACGTCGCTCTTGCCCAGTCTCCTGGGCTACCTGGCCGCCGCCTGGGTCGCCTTCCAGCTCGCCAACCACTTCTACGGGCGCTTCGCCGGGCTGGCGGCCGCGCTCCTGTTCGCCCTCTTCCCGCCCAACGCCATCTACGCCTTCACGGCCATGGTCGAGCTGCCCTTCGCGGGGATCTGCGCGCTGCTCCTGGTCCTGTTCCTGGCCGTGCCCATCCGACACCGGCACGTCGCCATGCCACTTCTCCTGGCCCTGGGGTTCCTCTGCCGGGAGACGGCCGCACTGCTCGCCATCCCGATGATGGCGCTGCTCTTGCACCCGGATACCGGACGCAAGCACCAACGCGTCCGCACCGCCTTCCTCTCGTTGTTGGTCGCAGTCGTCCTGTGCGCTCTGCTCGACCGCTGGCAGAGCGCCCTCGGCAAGGGAGGCTACTCCCCCACCTGGCTGACCCAGGGCAGCTTCAACTACGGCGACGCCTTCGCGGTCGCGCCCGAGCTCAGCGCCATGGAGTGGATCGAGGGCATCGGGCGCAACTTCCGCCGCAACCTGGCTATCCAGCGCAACAGCTTCGAGATCTTCCAGTGGCGCTACCCGGCAGGCTCGGTCGGGCTGTTCCTGGTCGGCACGGCGCTGGCTCTGGTGGGCGGACTGCTGCGGGTGCGCAAGGATCCCTGGCCGTTGGCCACGGCGCTCTTCTGCCTGGCGCTCCTGGCCTCCCTCTTCGGCCTCTACGACGTGAAGAACCAGAAGGCGGTGCGCACGGTGCTGTTCGCCACGCCGCTGTTGGCGGTGGCTCTGAGCGGCCTGGCCGCCGCGCTTCTCCCGCGCCAGAAGCTGCTCGGACGGGGTCGCTGGATCGTCACCGGCGTGGCGCTCCTGGCCCTGGTCTTCCTCGCTCGCTTCGAGCTACGCATCAACGAGCGCGCGTCCTACTTCCTGACCAGCAAGACCGACTACGCCGAAGACGCGGTCAAGACCCTCTTCCAGCTGGGACACGACCCCGAGCGCATGCTCGTGGCACCGACCCAGTTCGCCCTGCCCTACTCGGTCCTGGCCTACCCGTCCCGGGCTTCCCTCGCCGCCGAGAACGAAGAGACCCTGGACCTCATCCGGGAACGCTGGGACGTCGGAACCCTGGTCCTACCCGCACGCTCGCCCGTCGTGCGCATCTCCCGGGACTACCTGGAAGAGCACAGCTTCGTGCGCGTCGGGCTCTTGAAGGAAGAGCTGCTGGACGAAGAGCGCGGCACGCCGGCCATCTTCCACGTGTATCGGCGACTCTAAGGTAGCCGGCCCGAGGGCCGTCGATCTGGAGGCACCTAGGGCGCGCGTTCCAGGTGCACGTTCAGGACTTCTGCCCCCTCGGGAACGTCGACGGTGAGCGGACCGTAGGACACCTCGCCGTTGCCGCCGTGGAACTCGTAGCGTCCCGGAGGAAGCTCCATGGGAATGCTGCGCAGGAGAGGATCTTGGCTCTGGACCTCCGAAGGCCACGCAAATGGCACGTCGCCGCCCCCCTCTTCGAGCAAGCGCGCCCAGGCGCTCCCATAGACGTAGCGCTCCGCATTCCCTTGCAGCCGGAAGGTGACGCGCACGGGCTGGAGGGGACGGAGCTCCAGCTCCAGCTCTTCCCCCGCCGTCCAGCCCTCGACACGAGCGTAGAGATCGTCGGAATGGCCCTCCTCGGCCGCACCGACGGCGACGACAAGGAACGTCTCCGGTGGCTCCGTCAGGCGAAAGCGACCGTGTTCGTCCGTCTCGGGCTGCGAGGAGTTGGCCCAATCGAGGTATCCCCTCGCGGGGGAATGGATGGACAGGCGAAAACCGCCCAAGGGGACTCCAGCCCGCAGGACTCGTGCCTCGAAGGAGCGCGCAGGGAGCAGGGTGATGCTTCCGAGATCGACCCTCGCCTCGGGATCCAGGACCACACCCTCGATGCGGCTCGTTCGAAAGCCTCTGGCACTCACGGCCAGATCTCCCCGAAGGGACTGGAGGGGTCGGAAACAGCGCAGCTCACAGTCCAGCTTGTCGCCGCCGCCCCGCCCACCAGCGGTCTCGTCCGATCCCTGAGAACGGAAATCCAACGCGTACTTCTCTACGGGCTTCCCATCCTCGCCGACGACCCGCAGCCGAATGTCGTAGCGCACGTGGATCGAATCCCGGGCCGACTCAGAGAGGAAGACCAGATCCTCTTCGCCCACGTGAATGCGATGGCGCTCCGGGCCGGGGCGGAAAGGACCTCGGACGATGGGCTCGATGAGATCACCGGCCTTGGTCCTGGCGCCCAACACCAGGTAGCGCGGCTCGTCGTCCAGAGTATCGAGGTCGAGCTCTCCTTCGTAAGCCCCCTTCAGGCGGGCCGTACCGCAGGTAGCGTCTTCGCGGAAGACTCGAAAATTCTCCGTGCGCTTGCTCCGGCTTGCCGCAACCAGCCAGTTAGCGGAGCTGCCCGTCGCCGTGAGATCGGGAAGCTCGAGGTCCAGACGGATCGCTTCGAGCGGGACCATGAGCACTTCCCGTTGGAGCGCGGACAGGCCCCCGGGATGCTCCTCGAACACCGGCCGGTAGCCCGGAAGGAGAATGTCGAGCAGGCGCACGTCCCGTGGTGCGACGGGACACTGGCCCCGATAGACCCCGTCTTCTCCCTCGGCCAGGTGAACCGCCTGCACGGGCTGCCCCTCCAACCCGAGGTGCAGGGTGCAGGTCTGCGGGCGTCCCCAAAACGCCCTCGGGTCGCTATGGTCCTCGGCGGGGGCCCGCGCGAGGATCTGGCGGCCCTCCCGATCCACGAAGCGCAGCTCGAAGGTCTCTCCAGTCAGGAACTCCAGGACGAGATCCGTGCAAGGCTCGTCACTTCCGATCGAGAAGATCTTGGATCGGGCATCGGGCGCCCACGCAAACAGCTGAAGGTGTTTGCGTTCCGCCGCCGGAACCACGAGAGCGAAGCGCCCATCGGAGTCCGTGAAGGCGTCGTGCTCCAGCTTGCCGGCTCGCTGCGTCCAGAAAGGATCGTCCGCGGCCGCTGGAGGCATCACCAGCGCCCGCCCGAGCATGGGCCGGCGCTGGTGGTGTGCGCTCATCAGCACGCCGTCCAGGGGACGACCGGCCCCATCCACGACCTGGCCCGTGACCTCGAGGAACTCGAACACCTGCTGGCCGGTGTCCACGACGTCCCCCTCGGCGACGGCGGCGTGGACCCACTGGGGACGCCAGTCCCGGTAATCCGGGCTGCGGACCTGGACACTGGCGCGTCCGGGCTTCTCTGGCTTGACCACGCCGTCCACCGGAGCGTAGGTCCAACCGAGGTTCGCCACGTGATCCACGCGCCAGCGTCCCTGCTCGTCGGTCGTCACGACGACCTCCTGCGGTTCGTGCTTGGGGCCGTCGAAGTTGTTGAAGTCCTTGGAGAAGTGGGTGCCGGGATACTGGTTGTCGAGCGCGACTTCGTAGCCCGCCAGGCCGGAACCGTCTGCGTCGACGACCTGTCCAACCAGGGCTCCCCCGGGGCCCACCGGAATCGTGACGCGCGCGCCCTTGCCCGGGTTCAGCCGCAGAGCCCACGTCACCGTGGCCCAAGGAGGCTTTCTACGTGTCCGCACGACCAAGTCCGTCTCTTCGGGCAAACCGGTCAGAAGAGCACGCCCACGAGCATCGGCTTCCCCCTCCTGCAACAGCTCCTGGCCCGGACTCTCGACGTAGACGAAGAAGCCGAGCCCCGATACAACGGATCCGTCCAGCCCCACGAACACGAGCTCGGCGGTTCCTGGGAAGAGCTCACCGTCCTGGCCGGTCTCCGCGGGAAGCTTGGCCGAGACACGCTGCTCCAAGGGACGCTCGCTCTCGGATGGCTGCGCTGTGGACAGGCTCGGTTCGCGCTCGGGGAGCTCCGGGGATTCCACGGGTTCGGGGGCAGGCCGTCGCGGGAGCGCGGACTCCCGACCTCGCCCCAGGAAGAGAAACCCCACGACGGCGAGCAGGGCCAGGGTGATCAGCAAGATCCCCAGCAGAGTCCTCATGGATGACCTCGGGCAAGGAGCCGGCGGATGGCCCGACGAGGCGAGCCGTCGGGAGGCCTGCGAGCCTAGACTCCGAGCCGGCCGGGGACCAGGCCTTCTCCTCAACGAGAACAGCCGCCGAACCCGGGGGCTCGACGGCTGTCTCTTCAGGAGGAAGGAGGAGGGTCCTAGCGAGCCAGTTGCACCTGGGCCCGCAGCTCCCCGCCCGGGAACTGGGCCGTGTGCAGGTTGACGTAGACGTTGCCGGCGGCGATCTCGTTGATCAGGGAGAGCATTTCCTGACCGGCGAGGGGGCCGTCCAGGTCGGCGGAGGTCGCGATGAAGCGGATCAGACCGTCGTTCACGATGCCCGAACCGATATTGACCACGACCGGGCCGTTGGTGCCGGCCTGACCGAGGTGCAGGTGGGCGGCCTGGAGCGGGCCGCTGAGGCCGCTGAAGCGCACGGCGATGCGCAGGACCTCGGCGTCGGTCGAGCGCATGCGCACCGAACCGCGGCCTTCGGAGGCGACGACTTCGGGCTGCACTTCCTGCTGCGGGCTGAGGAAGCCGCGGTAGAGCACGTTGCCGCCGAGGTTCACGTAGCGGAAGCGCACCGAGAGCAGGCGGTCGTCGGCGTCGTTGAAGTCACCGTTGCCGAAGACGGGGTAGTTCAGGACGCCGTCGGGGTAGGTCAGGCTACCGGGGGCCGCGAAACCGGGACTCGGGGTGACGACCACGCCGTTCTCGGGGGTGCCGATGTTCGGGCCGCCCTGGTTCAGGAAGGCCACGTTGCCCGCGAGCTCGTCGTTGACCTCGGTGCCGGCGTCGTTCGTCTCGTCGCCGGAGACGATGAAGTCCTGGCCGACGAAGTTGCCGGCGCCGTCGAACAAAAGGTGCGCTAGCGGGTTGCCGTTGGCGATGAAGGTGTCGTTGCTGGGGATGACCATCGAGGCGTAGCTGAAGTAGCGATCGACGGTCGGGTCCACGTTGAGGGTCACGCTGGCGCGGTCGCCGGGGGCCAGGGGGCCGAAGGGACCGGGAACGCCGTGACGCTGGGGCGCGTGCGGGAGGAGAGTGTCGAAGGCCGCGGCGATCGGGCCGTTGAAGG
>JAUIEE010000504.1 GCA_030428965.1 bacterium
GACCTGGACCTGAGCGACCGCGAGGAGGAGGCCATCCTCTTCATTCAGCAGGTCCAGTCCGAGCTCGGCACGCCCGAGGGCGAGTGAGTCCGCGACGGCGCTCGTCCCGGCGAGCGCTCAGTGACGGGAGAACGTTCGGTGGCGCTTTTGCCACTGCTCGTTCTCCGGGTCGAGGGCCATGCAGCGCAGGACCTCGGCCAGGGCCTTCTCCCGCTCGCCGTTCATGAAGAGGCAGCAGGCGAGGGTGTCGATCACCGCGGCATCCCGGGGAGCTTGCCCCGCGGCCCGCAGGGCGACTTCGAGGGCGAAGGACTTCTCGGCGGCCGAGAGGGCCTCGGCGTGCTCGTAGAAGGACCAGGCGATGTAGTTGCCGTAGCGCGCGATCTTGCCCTCGGGCACGTGCTTCCACAGGCGATGGGCGGCGCGGCTCCAGGCCTTGCGGTGCTTCTTTCGTCGGGCCGGATCCTCGGCGTTCTTGAACGCGGATCCCTCGTACTTCCAGACCTCGTACCAGCCCTGGAAGAGGTTCTCTTCGTAGCGCTCGTCTTCGAGGAACTCGTACAGCGGACCGAGCTCCATGGTCTGCCTCAGTGAGGAGACGACGATCTCGAGCTCGAGCTTGCGCGCGGGCAGCGAGAGCTGCTGGGGGTCCAGTCTGCGAATGACCTGGGCTTCCTTCTCGAAGCCGGCCACGTCGCCCATGCTGCGGAGCTTGAGGGCGAGCTCGAAGCGTGCATCGATGCTTTCCGGGTTGCGCTGCACGTCTTGCCGCAGGGCACCCAACGTGCCCTCGTTGCGCCGGATGCGCTGCAGCTCGGACAGGAACTCCTCCGGTCCGAAGTACCCGGTCAGTCGGTCCCGCGGGCTGCCGTTCGGGTCGAGGAACAGGAGCGTCGGGTACGACTTGACCTTGAACTCGCGGGTGAGCGGTCGGCCGAGTGCGCTGTCGATGTCGACCGAATAGCAGACCAGCTCCCCGAGCTCGGCCAGGACCTGCTCGTCGGGCAGCGTGTGGGAGAGCATCTTCTTGCAGGGGCGACACCATTCCGCCCAGAAGTCCACGAAGATCACCCGATCCGATTGCCTGGCCTCGGCCAGGAGCTCCTCCCACGTACCCTCGAACCAGGGGATCCCGCGCTCGGCGGAAGGCTCACCTGCCGCGGGGAGGCAGGGCGCCAAGGAGAGAAGCAGGGCGGTGAGAGGCATCGGTGCTCGTTTCTGGCGGGGGGGGGACCGAAAGGCGTCACGGCATGGGACGGGCCGGAAACCGACGAAATCCTAGGGCGAGCATCGGAGACTGTCAGGGCGCACCTTAGGGGCCTGACGGAGCTCTTGCAGGACCCGAACACGCAGCCCGGAGCCTGGGAATCGCTGCGTTCCCTTCCCCGGGGGAGCCGTGTACCATACCCGTCCCTTACGCGCCCCCGGGGCGCTTCCCAACCCCCTGTCCACCATGGGACGACCCATCCAGGCCGAAGCGGCGTCTCCGCTCATTCCTTCCAGCGCAGACCGGCCTGGGGACGATCCCATCTTCGCCCTCAACGCCGAGGCCGGACGCCGCGCGCGAGCGGGTGAGAACATCCTGAACTCCACCCTCGGGGCGCTGATGGACGACTCGGGGAAGCTCGCCGTCATGCCTTCGGTCTTCGAGGCTCTGCGCAGCGTCCCTCCCGAGCGAGCCGCGGGCTATGCCCCCATCTCCGGGCCGCCCGCGTTCCTGGCTGCCGTGGAGGGGGATCTCTTCGGGGACGGCCCGCTCGCTTCCCTGGCCGTTTCGGCCGCGACCCCCGGGGGAACGGGAGCCTGCCACCACGCCATTGTCAACTTCCTCGAGCCCGGTCAGAAGCTCCTGACCACGTCGTACTTCTGGGGGCCCTACGCGATCCTCGCGGAGCACACCCGGCGCGGCCTGGAGACCTTCGAGATGTTCTCCCAGGCCGGTGGGCTCGACCTGGCAGCCCTCGAGCAGGCGCTGGAGAAGCAGGTGCGTGAGCAGGGGCGCGTGCTCTTGATCTTGAACACGCCCTGCCACAACCCGACCGGCTACTCGTTGGACGACGAGGACTGGAGCGGTCTCGTGGACTTCTTGATCGGGGCCTCGCAGCGCGCCCCGATCACGCTGCTGCTCGACTTCGCCTACGCCAAGTTCTCCCCGCCGGGACCCGCTTTGTGGCCGGCGCACGTCGAACGTCTGGTCGATCACGTCACCGTCCTGTTCGCCTGGACCGCGTCGAAGGCCTTCGCGCAGTACGGTGCCAGGGTCGGCGCCTGCGTCGCCCTGGAAAAGAACGCTGACAGCCGTCAGCGGATCAAGAACGCCCTGGGCTACTCGTGCCGGGGAACGTGGTCCAACTGCAACCACCTGGGCATGTTGGCGATCACCGAGCTTCTGACGGACCCCGAGCTGCGCGCTCGCTCGGAGAAGGAGCGCGGCCAGCTGATCGATCTCCTGTTCGACCGGGTCGAGGTCTTCAACCAGCTCGCCCCAGGGGCCGGCCTGAGCTACCCGCGCTACGAAGGCGGCTTCTTCGTGGCGGTCTTCACTCCGGACCCGGTCAAGACGCAGGCTTCCATGCAGGAAGAGGGGGTCTTCGTGGTGCCCCTTCCGGGTGCCGTGCGCGTCGCGATTTGCGCCACGCCCGCCGAGCACCTGCCCCGACTGGTCGAATCCCTGGCCCGGGGCCTCGAAGCGGCCAACGGCTAGGTCGCGCGGCGGCGCTTCCGGAAAGGGCCGGTTTTCAGGCAACCCCGGGCGAGGGGCCGAGTCTTCGGAGCATGTGGCTCGCGCTGTGCATGCTCGCGTGGGGGGCGATCGGTGAAGACCTGACGTCCCTGCGCACCGCCTTGACGGCCTCGAGCAAGTGGACGCGGCGTGACGCGGTCCGCAAGCTCACCCAGAAAAAGAGCGAGGGGGCCTGGGAGCTCCTGATGGATGCGCTGGCCGATCCCGCGGGAGAGGTGGCGGATACGGTTCAGCTCGCGCTTGCGGCGATTCCCCCTGCTTGCGCGGAGCTGCTCGAGGGCAAGCGGGGGCTACGTTCGAAGGACGTCTGGGTTCGGCGGCGTACGGCCGAGGCCTTCGGGCGCGGGGAACGAGCCTTCGAGCCCGATGCGCTCCTGGGACTCCTGTCGGATCGCGATCCCGAGGTGCGCCGCATGGCCCTCTGGTCCCTCGAGCGAGCCTGCCTGGAGCATCGTCTGCTCGTGGATCGGCCGGGCAAGGTGGCGCGGCGCATCGAGGAGCGTGCGCTGCGGGACACCGATGCCAGTGTGAGG
>JAUIEE010000505.1 GCA_030428965.1 bacterium
AGGGCGCCATGCGGTCGATGAAGACGTTGGCCACCGTGGCGTTCGCGATCAGGGCTTCGCAGGCCTGGCGAAAGCGGAACTCCTGGATCCTCTCGGCCGGATCCAGGATGGGGCCGCACTCCTCGAGCAGGGCCCGATCCAACTCCTCGACGTGCTCGGGGTTCAAGGGGGGGATGCGGTGCTCGAAGTGCTTGGACAAAAAGCGCAGCACGCGGGTCGTGAGGTTTCCGATCTTGTCCGCCAGGGATGCGTTGACGCAGTTCTGGAACTCTTCCCAGCGCCACTCCGAGTCGGCGGTCTCGGGCGCACTGGCCAGGAGGTAGAAGCGGGTGACCTCGCTGTCGTGCCGCTCGAAGAACTCCTCGGGGGGGATGGTCCAGTTGCCCGAGGTGGAGAACTTGCGTCCCTGGAGGTTGTAGAACTCGTTGGCCGGGACCTGCCACGGCAGGACGTAGTCCTCTTTCACCCCGTAGAGCATCGACGGGAAGATCTGGCAGTGGAAGGGGATGTTGTCCTTGCCGATGAAGTGGACCAAGCGCGTCTCGGGGTCCTTCCAGAAGCGCTTCCACAGGTCGGGGTCCCCCTGGGCTTCGGCCCACTCCTTGCTGAAGGACACGTAGCCGATGGGGGCGTCGAACCACACATAGAGCACCTTGCCCTTCTCGCCCGCGGCGATGTCCTCGGGGACGGGGACGCCCCACTTCATGTCCCGGGTGATCGGGCGTGGCTTGAGGTCCTCGAGCATGCGCCCGACGAAGGCGCTCACGTTCGTCTTCCAGGGCGGCTGGTGGGTCCGGAACCACTCGCCGATGTGATCGTCGCGCAACTTGGGCAGGTCGAGGTACCAGTGGGTCGTGCTGCGCTTCTCGGGGGTGCTGCCGCACACCTTGCAGGAGGGCGAGATCAGATCCAGGGCGTCGAGGTAGGAGCCGCAGCTGGGACATTCGTCCCCCCGGGCGCCGGGCTCGGAGCAGACCGGGCAGGTCCCCTCGATGTAGCGATCGGCCAGGAAGCGTTCGTCCTTGGGGCAATACCACTGCTCCTCGGCCTTCTTCAGCAGGTATCCGTTCTCGTCCAGTCGCCGGAAGAAGTGCTGGGAAGCCTCGGCGTGGTGGGGCGAGATGCTGGTCCCGGACCACACGTCGAACTCGATCCCCAGCCGATCGAAGGTGGCCTTGGCCGCCTCGCGCCAGCGGGCGACGTAGTCGGGGTAGGAGACTCCCTCGGACTCGGCGTTGATCGTGATCGCGACGCCGTGCTCATCGGCGCCGGAGACAAAGCACACCTCGTGGCCCAGCATGCGCAGGGTCCGCACGTAGACGTCGGCCGGCAGGTAGGCCCCGATCACCTGACCGAAGTGGATCGGTCCGTTGGCGTAGGGGAGCGCGCTCGTGACGAGGTAGCGGGTCATCGTGGATCCTCCGCGGGGGATCCTACACGCTCGCCTCGGGCGGGGGGTAGGTCAGGGGAGAGGAGAGCGAGCCCGATCGCGCGCGTAGCCCTTGTCCAGACGACACAGGAGCCACACCCCGCCGATCGAAGCCGAGGGGACCATCAGGACCGGTCCGATCACAGGCACGGCCAGCAGGAATCCCGCCGTGGTTCCGAAGGCGATGAGCGTTGGCAGGTGACGGAAGACGAAGCGCAGCCGCTGCCGCAGGGACCAGCCGCGACGCTCGAAGGGGATGTCCAGCAGGCCGAGGGCGGTAGCGCAGCCGACGACCAGGGCGAACAGGGGGTAGCCCACCAGGGGAACGAAGTAGAGCGGCAGGGCGAAGACCAGGATCGCGCCGGTGACGACCGAGGCCAGCAGGCTGGCCCAGGCTGCCCGGGCTTCGACGCGCGCGACCCACAGGAGCCACGGGCCGTAGCGCCGATCCGTCAAGAGGGCCGGTACGAGCGACACGGGCACGAGGGCCAGGGCCCACCACGGACCTGACCCCAGAAGGAACCAGGCTCCGAGGAACAGCAGCGAGGCAAGGAGGGCGCTCCAGGTCGTAAGCCTCAGGCACCTCTCCGCCGGGATGTCGTTGGGGCGCTCCAGTCGGCTGCGGGGATCCTCTCCGAACCAGCGGGTCTCGAGGCGGGCGTGGATCTCGTCCAGGAAGGGGCCGGCCAGGGCCTCGTAGGCGATCGAGAAGCAGTACCAGGTCACGAGGGAGCCGACCAGGAACCAGCCGAGCAGCTTGAGCGGCTTGGAGGTCAAGAGTCCCCAGAGAGCGTTCACCACCCACTCCGCTGCCCCGATCAGCCAGACCAGGGAAAGCTCGAACCACTCCCAGCGCTCGGAGAGGTTTCGGATCCAACCCCCGGGAGCGCGCTCGAACTCGAACTGGCCCGGCAGGTAACGCTCCAGGAGTCCGTCGAAGAACGTGGCCAGGGTGAACAAGCCCGCGATCAGGACGGCCGTGGTCAGGATCAGAGGTGGCAAGAGCCATCGCTTCAGGCCGCGGTGGGCGAGCAGCAGATGGGGCGTCTGTACCGCCCCGCACGCCACGATGACGGCAGGCATTCAGAAAGGCGCGGAACCGGCCGTCGTCATCACGGGTGGCGAGCACCGGAGTGCCGAAGTCGTCGGTGGTGAAGTAGCTGCCGGGCTCCGGCAGGTCCCCGGTGAGGCCGATCAGCTGTGGATGACCCTGGAAGAAGGTCGTCCACTCGCGCTCCGCGATATCCGGGTCGACGTAACTGTCCGTCGGCGCGCGGTAGCGCACGCCTGCATCCACGTTGACCTTTTTGTCGAGCTGGCGCATCAGCTCCTTCAGTATCTTCAACTCGGTTTCGTGCTGCATGCTTTCTCTCCTAGGCCATCAACGGGTTGAATCTGACTTTCTCGGGAATGTCCTCGGCGCCGGGCACGCCGCGGGCGACCATGAACGGCTTGAGCGCCTCCATGGCCTTGGGTTCGTCCCAGTGCGGGATGCCCGGGTACAGGTGATGAATCACGTGGGTCTGCATGGACTGATCCAGGTAGCGGGGCAGACGGATCTGCCAGAACCGTGTGTCCCTGTATCTGCCGGTGACTTCCATGGGGTGGTGCGGCAGCCAGGAGAAGTAGACGGCCAGGTAGGATAGGGCGATTTTCGACGGCAGCCACCAGAGCAGCAGAGTTTCCAGTGGGAAGAAAAAGACCATCACCAGCTGGATGAGCTTGAGCGCCTTCTGCACGGGAACGCCTCGCTTGAGACCGGCGAGAAAAGCCGGGTCGCGTTCCGCGTGGCGGGAGACCGCGTCCTTCTGTTCGCCGGCCGCGTAGCCCCCGCGATGCAC
>JAUIEE010000030.1 GCA_030428965.1 bacterium
CCAGAAGCATGTGGCTCGTACTTCAGGAGAAATGAAAGGTGCACATGTCGCCTTTGTCTACGGAAAGTACAGGACGGCAATGGCCGCGGCACTCGAACAAGCGGAAGAGGTAGTGGATGGTTGGGTCCAGGACGTAAAGGGCGCTTGGATCGCTAATGGGGGTGGCGATGAGAAGAGGATCTTTACCGTCTTTGCGAGGCCAACGGAACGCGAAGCCCTTCACGCCGTGAAGAAGCGCAAGTTCAGTCCACGGACCGTGGGTGAAGAGGGGCTTGGGGCGACCTACCGCAAGCGGATCATATTTGATGGGAATCCCTAGAGTTGAGGGTTGGCTATCTGATCGACTTGGACGGGGCAGCCATGGGCGGGAACGTGCTCGGTCAAAGGTCCTACGTTTGCGATCTCGCTGCGAGTTGGCGAGAGGGCCTCGACGCGCAGCTCGAGTTTGTGGTGAAGGGCGCAGAGCGTGATGTAGGTTTCGTGAACGGTCTGTCGTCCGTTTTCAGGGTGACCCCACTCCAGGCCTGCACCTGGGAGAAAGACTTCGATGTGGTTCTCCTGGACGGACTGTCTTGGGCCGACTACCCCTGGTCCACCGAAGCTCGCTTGTTGCGCGTGGTGCACAACGCCAGAAGGAAGGTGCCGGAGGCGGAGGCTGAGAGGGTCGATTGGTTCCTGTGCATGACCCCGGTGTCGGCGGCCCGTTACTCCGAGCATGTGCCCGCAAGACAGATAAGGCTGGTCAGGCAGGGAGTCTCGATGAAGCGTTTTGCGTTTCGGCCAGCCAAGCTTCGGACTCCGCTCCGAGCTCTCTTTCTGGGACGTACCCAAGGGCCGGGCAAAGAGGGCGTGGAGACAGCATTAGAGAGCGTAGCTGGAATCCCCTGGGTGCAAGTGTCCGTTGTGGGGGGGACGAGGCCGGATCATGAAAGGCGGGGTTGGCATCACCGGATCTCTTGGATGCAGCCGGTTTCCCACCAGCGCGTGCCCGAAGTCCTTCTTGAGTTCGACGTAGTCTTCGGGTCCGGAAGATCTGTGCTCGAGGCCATGGCAAGCGGGAAGCCCACGTTTGTCGTCGGACGAGACTACGGAGGGCTGGTTACGGCCTCCAACCTACTAGACAAGTCGCAAGACAACTTCACGGGGCTTCGTGTGAGCCGGCCCCTGGGTCTTCTCCCCTGCGATCTTCTGGCATCCGGTCAGGTAGATCTTGGAGCGGTCAGGCAGGTCGTCGAGTGGCACTTCGACAGCCGCTTAACCGCCGAGGCCATCCTCTCCCTTGTGGAATAGGCTAATGGGTACCCCCTAGGGCTCAGCGTCGCCCGTATCGGCCACTTGAGCGTAGCGTCGACGATACTCCTCCAAAAGAGATTCGATCTCGGTCTCCCTGTAGCCGAAGAGAAGTCCTTCGTCGTAGCGGACCCCGTAGTTGAGTTCGTAAGTTGGGTCCAGCCTCGTGTACAGGCGAACCCTGGCTATTCGCTTCTCGAGGGTGTTCCAGCCCCAATGCGTGGCCCGGATCTCCTGAGTCGTGACGAAGGGGCCAGCCTGGTCCAAGTCCAAGGGATGTCGCTGGCAGTGCAGGCGCTTGGTGTCCGGTTGCTGCCCTGGAGAGAATCTCCATATGTCGCATCTGCGTCCCTCGGCTTTGCCCATTAGCGGAACCAGCTTTGGATATTTTGCATCGTCCCACGCTGAGCGCTTGGGGTACCAAACACCGACGACGTTACGAGGAAGGGAGCGCAGGTAGGGGCGGACATGATCTGCCGGCGAAACCGTTTCGTCAGCGTTCAGGAGAATCGTCCACTCCGGCTCTGCTGTTTCTGCCATGTCATAGAGCACCTTCAGCATGGAAGATTCGAAGTGCACCCAGGGCTGTTCCGGCAAGAGGAAGGGCATGTCCGAAACAAGCTCTACGGTTGGATGTCTTTCGAGGATCTCCCGAGTCGAGTCGGTACTTCGATCATTCAGGGCGTAGATGGCATCACAATAGGACGCCATGTTGTTCAGAGTCCGAGGCAGGCTGACCTCCTCGTTCCTGCACATGATTAAGCCGAGCAAGAACAAGGAGGCCCCCTTGCCTCAATCTCGGCGACCGCCCAAGAGGCCCAGTCGGTGGGCCCAGTAGAGCAGCGTCAGGAGTGAAGCCACGAAGGCCGCCACGTAGGTCATGGCCGCCGCGTTGAGCACCTTGCGGGCCCCGTTCAGCTCCTCACCGTTCATGTAGCCGCCGCTCTCGAGGGTGGCGAGGGCGCGCCTCGAGGCGTCGAACTCGACCGGCAGGGTGATCAGGGTGAAGACCGTCGTGGCAGCGAACATGGCGACGCCGATCCAGGCCAGGGTCATTGCCAGGCCGCCCTGTCCGGCGGCCGTTTGCCCGGCGCCCATCATGGCCGCGGCGATGATGATGAACATGGACAGGCTGCTTGAGACCTTCGTGACCGGGACCCAGGCCGAACGGAACTTCAGCATGGCGTAACCCCGGGCGTGCTGGATGGCGTGCCCGACTTCGTGGGCCGCCACGCCGAAGGCGGCCATGCTGCGACCGCCGTAGACCGGCTCGCTCAGGGCGAGGGTCTTGGTCAGGGGGTTGTAGTGGTCGGTCAGGGTGCCCGCGACCGGCTTCACGGTCACGTCGTGGATGTCGTTGTCCCGCAGGATGCTCTGGGCGACCTCCGCCCCGGTCATGTGGGTGGAGGTCGGCAGCTTGCTGTACTTGGCGAAGGTGCCCTTGGTCTTGGCGGAGGCCCAGAAGCTGAGCAGCATGCCGGCGCCGATCACGAGCCAGTAGATGGGGTCGAAGAGCATGGTCGTCGATGGGGTCGGGAGAGAATGGGGCCCCGGGGGCCTTACTCTTAATTGGGAGCCAGGCTAGGCCTTTTCCAGGGCCGGGGTCGCGGGAGCTCTGCGCAGGATCCTCCTGGGCAGGCGGACGAGATCTTCGAGGATCAGGTAGCTGCAGGGCAAGAAGAGCAGGGTGATCAAGGTGGAGTAGAGCACGCCGAAGGCCAGGGAGATCGCCATGGGCACGAGGAACTGAGCCTGGACGCTCTTCTCGAGGATCAGGGGGATCAGGCCCACGAAGGTCGTGAGCGACGTCAGGAGGATCGGGCGGAAGCGCGCCCGACCGGCCAGGCGGGCAGCCTCGGAGATCGAGAGCCCTTCGCTCCGCTTGCGGTTGACGTAGTCCACGAGGACCAGGCTGTCGTTGACGACGACGCCGGCCAGGGCGGCGACGCCCAGGATCGAGAGCATGGAGAGGACCTGGCCGAGGAGCAGGTGGCCGAGCAGGGCTCCGACCACTCCGAAGGGGATGGCGGTCATCACGATCAGGGGCTGGATGTAGGAGCGGAACGGGATCGCCATCAGGCCGTAGATGCCGAACAGGGCCAGGGCGTAGAGGCGCAGCATGGCGTTGACGGTCTCTCCCTGCTCGCGACTCTGTCCCTCGAGGCTGACGGTCACGCCCGGGTAGCTCGAAGCGAGCGCGGGCAGGACGGTCTCGCCCAGGTCGGCCAGGATGTCGTTGGCGTTCGCCACCGAGTTGTCGATGTCCGCCTTGACGTTGATCGTCCGCTGGCGGTCGGTGCGGCGAATGGTCGAGTAGCCGCGGCGGGTCTTGGCCCGGGCGACGCTCGAGAACGGAACCTCGTCCCCCAGCGGCGTGCGCACGCGCATGTCGCGCACGCCCTGCAGGGAGCGGCGGTCTTCGGCCGGGTAGCGCACCATCACCTTCAGGTCGTCCGAGCCGCGCTGCACGCGCTGGGCCTCCTCGCCGTAGAAGCCCTGGCGCACCTGGCGGGCCAGGTCCCGGCGGGAGAGGCCCAGGGCCTCGGCCTCCGGGCGGATGTCGAGCACGAGCTCTTCCTTGCCGCCTCGAAATGAATCGCTGATGTCGAACACGCCGTTGTAGCCGGCCAGGGCGGCCTGGATCTCTCCGGAAGCCGCGCGCAGCTCATCGATGTCCCGTCCGGAGAGCTCGAGCTCGATGGGGCGCCCCATGGACATGAGCTCGGCCTTGAAGCTCAGCTCGACGGCTCCCAGGACGGAGCCGCAGTATTCGCGCCAGCGACGAACGACTTCGGCGCTGCGGATGTCCCGCTTCTCGGAGAGCACGAGCTCCATGACGACTTCGCCCAGGTGGGCTCCCACGAAAGAGCTCTGGGAAGCGGCGTCCCACTGCTGCTGGGCCAGGAAGGGCTGCTCCCCGACGGAGGCCATGAAGTTCTGGATGACGGCCGGGCCTTCCCCCTCCCGCCCCCCTTCCAGCTCCTCGACGAGCTTCATGGCCGCCGCCTCGATCTGGGCCACGGCTTGCTCCGTGCGTTCCACCGACGTTCCCTGGGGCATCGTCAGCTGGGCCACCACGATGTCGCTCTCGATGGGCGGGAAGAACTCGAACTTCAGGCGGCCGCCGGTGATCAGTCCCATCGTGACGACGAGGGAAGCGATGGCCAGGGCCAGGGTGGCGTAGCGCCACTCGAGGGCCTTGTTGAGGAGAGGCTGGTAGACGCGATCGGCAAAGCGATCCGTCGCGTTCGCGAAGGCGCCCTGGAAGCGCACCCACCAGCGGAACGGAGCCACCTTGGCGATGCGATCGCCCCACTTCGAGGAATGGGAGAGGTGGGCCGGCAGGATGAGCTGGGATTCGACCAGGGAGAACAGGAGCGCGGGAATGACGATGATCGGCGTGATCCTGAAGAACTTGCCCATCATGCCGGGCAGGCCGAGCATGGGCAGGAAAGCGACGATCGTCGTGAGCACGGCGAAGACGACCGGAACCGCGACTCCTTGCACCCCCCTCACCGCACCGGCGACGCCGGGGTTGCCGTTCTCCTGCTCATTGTGAATGTTCTCCCCGACCACGATCGCGTCGTCGACCACGATCCCCAGCACCAGGATGAAGGCGAACAGGGAGAGCATGTTCACCGAGGCGTCGAGGCTGGGCATCACCAAGAGCACCCCCAGGAACGAGATCGGAATCCCGAGGGTGACCCAGAAGGAGAGGCGGAAGCGCAGGAAGAGCGCCAGCACCAGGAAGACCAGGAACAAGCCCTGGGCGCCGTTCTTGAGGAGCAGGTTCAGACGACCCTCGAGCCAGATGGCCTGGTCCTGCCAGGCTTCGATCTGGATGCCTTCGGGCAGCTCGGCGCGCAGCCGGTCGATCACCTCGTAGCACGCGGCCGAAACGGCCAGGGCGCTTTCGTCCCCGACTCGAAAGACCTGCACCATGGACATGGGCTGGCCGTTGAAGCTGGCTCGCAGGTCGGCGTCGACGAAGCCGTCCACGACCGTGGCCAGGTCGCGCACGAGGACGCGTGAGCCGTCGTGCTCGGTGCGCACGACGAGCTCCTCGAAGTCGGAGCCGTCGTAGGCCTGGGCCTTGGTTCGCAAGAGGATCTCGCCCGCCTCGGTCTTGACCGAACCTCCCGAAAGGTCGAGGGACGAGGAGCGCACGGCCCGGGCCACCTCGTCGAAGCTCACGCCGAAGCGCCGCATCTGAGTCTCGGAGAGCTCGATCGAGATCTCGTACTCGCGCGTGTTGGCCATCTGGGCCTGGCTGATGGCCGGGGTGGCCACCAGCTCGTCCCGCAGACGCTGGGCGAGGCTCTTGAGGACCGCCTCCTCGGCCGGGCCGAAGATGGCGATGTTGATCACCTGCTGACGCATGAGGAGCTCCTGGATGACGGGCTCCTCGGCCTCCTCGGGGAAGGTGTCGATGGCGTCCACGCGGGTCTTCACGTCGTCGAGAACGCGCCGCGGGTCCTCGCCCGGGAGAACTTCGATCAGGACGGTTCCGGCGCCCTCGACCGACGTCGAGGAGACCTGCTTGATGCCCTGGACACCGTCGATCTCCTCCTCGATCTTGACGCAGATTCCCTCCTCGACCTCCTCGGGCGCCGCGCCGGGATAGACCACGCTGACCGAGACGGTCTCCATGGAGAACTCCGGGAAGAGCTCCATCTTGACCGTCGTCAGGCTGCCCAGTCCCCCCAGGACCAGGAACATCATCAACAGGTTCGACGCCACCGTGTTGCGCGTGAACCAGGCCACGACCGTCTTCATTGTTCCCGTCCCCCTTCGAGGGCGACCTGCATGCCTTCCACCGGTGCCTCGAGGGGCGAGACGATGACCCGGTCTCCGGGGGCGAGTCCGCCCTCGAGCACGACGCGATCGCGTTCGGCTCGGAAGACCTGCACGGGACGCATCCGCAGCCGCTCTTCGTCATCCACGACGAACACTCGCTCTCCGCTGCGCAGGGCGGTGCGCGGCAGCACGATGCTGTCCGCGCGCGTCCTGCCGCTGATCTCGGCCTCGACGAACATGCCCAGGGCGAGGGGGGGACGTTCCGCGAGCTCGCTCAGGCCGTAGGGATCCTCGACCCGGGCGATGGCGATCACCATGCGGTTCATCGGATCGAGCTCACCTTCGGTGCGGGCGATCTTGGCGTTCCAGGTGGTCTCACGACCCGCGAAGCGTGCGCGCAAGAGGACGTCGGGCCCTTCGAAGCCGGGGTTCGTGCCACGGAAGGCGAGCGGAATGTCGACGAAGGCCAGCTCCGAGTCCGGCAGCGGGAGGCGCACCTCGGCGTAGTCGACTGCGTAGATCATGGCCACTTCGCTGCCGCGGGCGATGAACTGGCCGAGATCGACGCTCTCGGAGCGGACACGACCGGCGTAGGGGGCTCGCAGGACGGTGCGCTCGACGTCCCGTCGGGACCGCTCGAGTCGAGCGCGGGCGGAGGCCAGCTCGGCGCGGGCTTCCGCCAGCTGGGGCTGCCGCAAGACCAGGGGGGAGGCCTCGCCCTTGCCGAGGCTCTCCCAGTCCTTGCGCGCCACCTCTGCGTCGGCTTGCTCCTGGACGAGCATGCGTTCGGCGCGCGATACCGCGAGGTTGGCTTCCTCGAGGGCGAGCTCGTAGTCGGTCGGATCGATGCGCAGCATCAGGTCCCCTTGCTCGAAGAAGCCGCCGTTGACGAGGCTCCCGGAGATCTCCTCGATGCGACCACTCACCTCGGCCATCAGGCGCGTCTCGGCGTGGGGCACCACCGTTCCCTGGGCTTCGACCGTGAAGGAAACCTCTTGGGGCCGGACCGTGAGGGTCTTGACGATCGGAACGTTTCGCTGGGGAGGAACGGCCTCGACCTCCGGCCGGGTCGCGACCAGGTAGCGCGAGAAGAGCACGGCCATGATCACGATCAGGACGGGCAGCAGGAGCTTGGCGATGAGTTTCGGGGCCTTCATGGCTGATCCTGTTCGTTGGATGGGGCGTACGTTTCCGAGGCGGGCATCTCGAAGCTGCCGCCCAGGGCGAGGTGCAGGTCGATGCGGGCCTCGATCTGCCTGCGGCGGGCGTCGAGGGTTTGGCGGTCGGAGTCCAGGGCTCGGCGCTGGGCGTCGAGCACGGTGATCAGGTCCTCGAGACCGGCTTCGTAGCGCTCCTGCGCCAGTTCGCTGGCAGCGTAGGCCTCCTCGCTGGCCTGGGTGTAGAGGTCGCGCTGCCGTGCCAGTCTCCCCTCGATCGAGAGGGCCGTTTCGACCTCGCCGAAGGCTCGCAGGACTCGCGCGGCGTAGAGCTCGAAGGCTTCGCCCAGGTTGGCTTCGGCCAGGGCCTCGTTGGCCCGCAGGCGACCGCCCTGATAGATCGGTTGCGCCAGGTTGGCCAGGATCGACCACACCCCGAAGTCGCCGTCGAGGAAGTCCCCGAGGTCGTCGCTGACGAGGCCGGTCGAGCCGGTCAGGAACAGGGACGGGTAGTAGGCGGCACGCGCCGAGACCCAGCGGCGATCCGAGGCCACCAGACGTGCCTCGGCGGCGATGAGATCCGGACGGCGCAGCAGCATGTCCGAGGGCAAACCCGCCGGCGGCGTCCCGCCCAGCTCCGGCAAGCCCAGGGGGCTCTCGAGGCTGCCCTCCGGGTAGCGGCCGAGGAGGATCTCGAGCTGCCGGACGGCGCGTTCCTCGAGTTCGGCGTTGCGTTCCAGCAGAGCCTCGGCCGAGGACACGTTGCTGCGAGCCAGTCGTACCTCGAGGGACGAACCCAGTCCGCTTGCGAAGCGCTGCTCGACCAGCTCGACGGTGCGCGCGAAGCTCCCGACGGTGCGTTCGGCCAGCTCCCGCTGGAGCCGCGCTTCCTGCCAGGCGGTCCAGGCCTTGGCGGTCTGGGCCGCGAGGGACTGCTGGGCCGCCCGCAGGTCCGCCTCGCTGGCCGCGAGGTCCGCCTCGGCGGCGTCCTCGGCGGCAGCCAGCCGACCCCAGACGTCGACCTCCCAGCTCACGTCGAGGGAGACGCCGTAGGCCGTGGCGGTGCTCTCGAGCACGTTGCCCCCGGGCACCGGCAGCCCGACGAAGACCTGCTTGTTGCGTTGGCCCGAGCCTCCGGCTCCCACGCTGGGGCGGAGGTCCGCACCGGCCAGGCGTGCCCGGGCCGCCGCGGCCTCGACGCGCCGCGCCGCGGCGGAGAGGTCGCGGTTGCTGCGCAGTGCCTCCTCGATGGCGAGGGTGAGGGCCGGCACGTCGAAGCTGTGCCACCAGGCCTCGGAAGAGGGCGGCGGCTGTTCGTGGCCGGCAGCGAACCAGTCTTCCGGGACCGAGACGTCCAGCGTCGGGGGGCCGCCCGAGTCGGGGACTCGGCAGGCTCCCAGGAGCAGGCAGAGCAGGAGGATCCTGGGGCTCAAGGGTGGCTTTCCTTGGAAGCGGGAGTCGTGGGGTGGGGCAGGGCCGAGGGACCTCGCAGGGCACCGGCGGCGAAGGCGACGAGCTGTCGCAGGGATTCTTCCGGGTCGTCCGAGCGGCAGTGCCCCTGGGAGATGAGCTCGAGCCGGCACGGGTCGGCCAGGTAGGAGCACATCGATCCGATCAGGAAGTGAAGGCGCCAGAAGACCTCCGGTGCGGACAGGTGAGGCAGGGCCTGCATGAAGGCCGGGAAGAAGCGTTCCTGGACGTCCCGGAACACGTCGCGGATCACCTCCGCGTGCTGACCCGACACGGTGCTCATGCGGCCCACCAGCCGCATGAAGGACTCGAAGCCCTCTCCCTCGCGGCTGGTGAGGCGCAGGGCCGGGCCCACGAAGGCCTCCAGCAGCTCCTCGAGGCTCGGGGGAAGGCCCCGGGACTGGAGCCGATCCAGCTGCTCCAGGCGGGCGTCGTTGATGTGCCCGACGCGCCGTTCGAAGATGGCCTGGAAGAGGCCTATCTTGTTCCCAAAGTGATAGTTTACGGATGCTAAGTTGACGTCAGCTTCGGATGTGACCGCCCGGAGCGAGGTGCCCTCGAACCCGTGCTGGGCGAAGAGGCACTCGGCGGCGTCGAGGATGCGATCTTTGGTCGAGGAGCTCATCGGATCAAACGGTCGTATGAAACGGCCGTTTCATGATGCCCCGCTGCGCTCGATTCGAGCCGCCATTTCCGGAAAAACCCGAGGGGGCCGAGAGGGCCTTTGGAAAGACGGCGGGGGCCGGAGCCCCGAGGCCCGGGTGGCTTTGCCGAATCGCAACGGGAAAAGCCGGCCCCCTGGGGCAGAAGCGGGCCTAGGATGGTGCGCTTTTCCGCTCCCGAGCAGCGTCGGGAGATGGGAAGGGGCTCCAGCCGGTCTCGTCGCCCGTCGATAAGATGGCCCGTACCCGCCCCTTCCTACAGATAGATCGCCACTCCTCGACCCCCGGTAGCGGCTCCTCTGGCTGCGCCCCACCTCCCATGCACCCTCGGATGCGAAAGACCCGTCAGGGGTTCTTCGTGGCCCTTGCGGCCGTCCTACTCAGCGCCCCTGCCTCGGCCTACATCGGGCCGGGGGCCGGATTCGCGGCGGCGGGTAGCGTGCTCGTGCTCCTCGGCACCTTCCTGCTCGCCTTCGTGATCGTCCTGGCCTGGCCGCTCAAGGCCTTGGTGCGTCTGTTCACGTATCGGGGCAAGACCAAGCCCAAGGTCAAGCGCATGATCGTGGTCGGGTTGGACGGGTTCGACCCCGGCCTGGCGAAGCGCTTCTCCGAGGAAGGGCTGATGCCCAACTTCAAGGCGCTCGAGGAAGAGGGCTTCTTCAGCCCCCTGCAGACGTCCTACCCCTCGATCTCGCCCGTGGCCTGGTCGAGCTACGCCACCGGCGTCGACGCCTCGCGCCACAACATCTACGACTTCCTGACCCGGGACCCCTGCTCGTACTTCCCGATCCTCTCGTCGACCGACATCCGGTCGATGCCCAAGACCCTGAACCTGGGCCTGGCCAAGATCCCCTTCGGGCAGAAGACGATCTACAAGCTGCTGCAGAAGAGTCAGCCCTTCTGGAAGCTGCTCGGCGCCCAGGGCGTGTGGTCGTCGATCATTCGCGTGCCGATCACCTTCCCGCCCCAGAAGTTCAAGAACGGCACGCTGCTGGCCGGGATGTGCGTGCCCGACCTGCAAGGCACCCAGGGCTCCTTCTCCTTCTACTCCACGAAGAAGCGCAGCGGGAACCACACGGGCGGACAGCAGTACGTCGTGCGCTACAAGGACGACGCGGTGCACTCGAACCTGACCGGTCCCCCGGGCAAGGACGAACACGCGATGAAGTGCCCCTTCAGCGTGCACTTCGATTCGGCCACCAAGCAGGCGCGCATCGAGGTCGGCACCGAGAGCGCGACGGTGGGGGTCAAGGAGTACACCCCCTGGATGGTGATTCCCTTCGACGGCGTGACCGGCATCGCGCGCTTCTACATCCAGGAATGGGACGGACAGGACGTGGGGATCTACGTGACCCCCATCAACATCAATCCTGATTCTCCGGCCATGCCGATCTCTCACCCCTTCGTCTATTCGATCTACCTGGCGAAGATGATGGGCCCCTACGCGACCTTGGGACTGGCCGAGGACACCTGGGCCTTGAACGAGCGCGTGGTCGACGAGGAGGCCTTCCTGAAGCAGTCCTGGCTCATCTTCGAAGAGCGCAAGAAGATGCTCTGGGACGTGATCGAGAAGACCAAGAAGGGCTTCGTGACCGTGGTCTTCGACACGACCGACCGCATCAGTCACATGTTCTACCGCTACCTCGAACCGGATCACCCGGCGAACGAGGGCAAGGACACCGAGAAGCACAAGCACGTCATCCGCGACCTGTACGCGAAGATGGACGACTTCCTGGCCGAGATCCGGGCCAAGATCGGCGACGACAAGGAGACCTGCCTGATGGTCCTCTCGGACCACGGCTTCTGCAGCTTCCAGCGCGGCGTCAACATGAACACGTGGCTGAAGGAAGAGGGCTACCTCGTCCTGAAGGAAGGTCACGAGACCTCGGGCGACTGGTTCGCCCAGGTCGATTGGGAGAAGACCAAGGCCTTCACCCTGGGTCTGACCGGCATCTTCATCAACCGCAAGGGGCGTGAAGCCAAGGGCATCGTGGAGGAGGGTCCCGAGCTCCGCGCCCTGTGCAAGGAGATCAAGGACAAGCTCGAGAAGCTGGTCGATCCGAAGTCCGGCAACCCGGTCATCAAGGAAGCCTTCCTGACCCGTGAGCTCCAGTCCGGACCCTACCGCGACCTGGCGCCCGAGATCCTGCTCGGCTACCACAAGGGCTTCCGCCACTCGTGGGACTGCGCGACGGGGTCGGTTGCGGCGCAGATGTACAGCGACAACACCAAGTCCTGGTCGGGCGATCACTGCGTCGACCCGCGCCTCGTGCCCGGGGTCTTCTGGTGCAACCGCATGGTCAACACCGAGACGCCGTCGATCCTGGACATCGCTCCCACGGCCCTCGACCTCTTCGGCGTCAAGATCCCCGGCTACATGCAAGGCCAACCTCTCTTCGGGCCCCGCAAGGGCGCTGACCAACCGGACAAGTCCACCGGATCCGAGCGCGAGCTCGTCGCCAGCGAGAAAGCCGCCTCATGAGACTCCCGCGCTGGACCGTCTATCCGTCGCTGTTCCTGATCGCCACCTTCCTCGCGATGGCGATCCCCCGCACCAACTCGGTCGATCCGAACCGAGGGGCCGCGGCGGCTTCGATGTCCACGACCCCCGCCCGGGCTTTCCCGTCCTTCGAGCACGCGCCCCTGGTCGTGCTCGGAATCGACGGGATGGACCCCGACATCCTGGCCGAGGTGATCGCCAAGTATCCCGAGGACATGCCGAACTTCCGCTGGCTCGTCGAGCAAGGCGACGGCATCCAGTCCCTGCGCACCTCGGTGCCGCCCCAGAGCCCCGTGGCCTGGTCGAACTTCATCACCGGCCTGGATCCCGGCGGTCACGGGATCTTCGACTTCATTCACCGCGATCCCGTGACGCGTGCGCCCCTGGGGTCGTCGAACGCGGCGGAGACCAAGCACACGGTGCCGCTCTTCGGAGCGCAGATCGGGCTGCCCGGGCAGTGGAAGATGCCCAACGAGGAGCCCATTCCGAACCGTACCGGGAAGCCTTTCTGGGCGCTGCTCAAGGAGAAGGGCATCCCCTCGGACATCTGGCGCATGCCGGCCAACATTCCGGTCGAGCCGTCCAAGGGCCTGTCGTTTCCCGGGATGCTGACACCCGCGGTCGATTCCGACTACGGCGAATGTTCCTTCCTGACGACCGATCCTCTGGCGCCGGCCCTCGACTACAAGAAGGCGCGTCTGGTCACCGAGTACAACGGCCGCATCGACAGCAAGATCGATGGCCCCAAGAACTTCTTCAAGGACGGTGACCCGGTCGAGTCCGTGCCTTTGTCGATCCTGATCGACTACGAGAACGAAGCCGTCGTGATCGACACCGGCATGGACAAGGTGGTCATGCAGGCCGGTCAGTGGAGCGACTTCGTCGAGCTCGAGTTCAAGCTCCTGCCCCTGGGGGCCATGAACATGAGCGGCATCTGCCGCTTCTACCTGCGCAGCATCCAGCCCGAGCTCGAGCTGTACGTCTCACCGGTCAACTTCGATCCGTTGAACCCGGCCACGACGGTCTCCGAGCCGGAGGATGCCTGCACGGATCTGGCCGAGGCGATCGGACGCTACTACACCCAGGGCATGGCCGAAGACGTGAACGCCTTGAAGGAAGGCGTGCTGTCGGATTCGGAGTTCATGCAGCAGGTGGAGCTGGTTTACCTCGAGCGCCGCGAGATGATGGACTATGCGCTCGACCACTATCTGGAGGAGGGAGAGGGCGGTCTGCTCTTCTTCTACTACTCCACCGTGGACCTCGCTTGCCACATGATGTGGCGCCACTTCGACCGCTCCCACCCGGCCCACGAGGAGAGCATCGCCGGGGAGGACTCCTCCCAATGGTCCGGGCGCGATGAGAGCACCTGGAAGGACACGGTCCACGACCTCTACCGCAAGATGGATCCGGTCCTGGGGCGTATCCGCGAACGTCTCGGCGACGACGTGCCGCTGGTGGTCATGTCCGACCACGGCTTCGCCTCCTACCGCCGCAAGTTCAGCCTGAACACCTGGCTCTACGAGAACGGCTATCTGGTCCTCGAGGAGGGCCAGGACAAGGAGCTGCCCAAGGGCGATGCGGGCTACAAGAAGGTGATGATCTTCATCGACGGCGTGGTCGACTGGTCCCGTACGCGCGCCTACGGCATGGGCTTCAACGGCCTGTACCTGAACCTGAAGGGGCGCGAGCTGGACAACCCGGACACCGAGGAAGACGAGTCGGGCATCGTGGACCCGAGCGAAGCGGAAGCGCTCCTGGCCGAGATCAAGGAGAAGCTCGAAGCGCTCGAGGATCCGGAGACCGGCGTCAAGCCGATCCTGCGCTGTGACCTGACCAACGAGGTCTACCACGGCGAGCGCGTGAGCGAGGCGCCCGACATGCAGGTGGGCTACAACGCCGGGTACGGAAACTCCGACCCCGCTTCCCTGGGCCAGATCCCGCACCACGTCCTCGAGGACAACACCGGTGGCACCTTCAACGGCAGCCACCTGATGTCCCCGGACGTCGTCTCGGGCATCCTGCTGTCGACCGAACGCCTGCGCGACGGCGAGTACAAGCTGGAGGACCTCACGGTCGAAATCCTGCGCTACTACGGGGTCAAGAAGACCTCGGACATGCGTGGTTCTCCAGTCTTCAACAAGTAACCCGAAGTCAGACCCTCAAGAGATCAGGAGAAAGCCATGTTTGGTGGTGGCAACAAGATCAAGCTGGAAGCCGACCTTCTCGACCGCATCAAGAAGGTGGCCGACGTCGCCGGCTACGCGTCCCACGAGGAGTTCATCGTGCACATCCTCGAGAAGGAACTCGCTCAGTTCGCCGAGGCCGGTTCCGACGAAGACATCGTCGAGAAGCTCAAGGGCCTCGGATACATCAGCTAACGCCCGAGTCGGATCCAGGAAATGAACGCGGTCAATCGAATTGCCACGTCGATCTTCGACGTCCTCCTGACCCCCTTCGAGCTGCTGGGATCGGAGTGGGCTCTGATCCTCGTGAGCGGGATCATCGGGATCCTGGCACTCATCTGCTTCAAGTTCATCAGCTGGCAGAAGGGCATCAAGGCAGCCAAGGACAAGATCAAGGGCAACATGATCGCGATCCGGATCTACCAGGACGACCTGGGGATCGTGGGGAAGTCCGTGGGCAACGTGCTCCTGCGCAACTTCCAGTACATCGGCCTGAACTTCGGCCCGATCGTGCCCCTGTGCATTCCGTTTGCGCTGGTGCTCGCGCAGTTCGTCGTTCGCTACGGCTTCGACCCTCTTCCGGTGGTCGAGACCGAGGAAGAAGTGGCCGGCCTGCTCCCGGGTCAGGGCACCCTGATCGACGTGACCATGCGAGAGGGAGCGGAGAGCCAGGTCCTGGGACTCGAGCTGCGCCTGCCTCCCTGGATCCGGGCCATCTCCCCCCTGGCGCGTTCCGAGGGAGAGGGCCTGGCCTCGATCGAGGTGGTCGCCGTCGGGGCGGGCCAGGGCGAGATCGAAGTCTTGATCGACGGCAAGCCGGTCGGGACGAAGGAGATCGTGGCCGGGACCGAGCCGACCCGGGTCATGCAGCCGGAGAGGGTCTCGAGCTTCTGGTCTTCGTGGCTGTGGCCAGCCGAGGACACCTTCGCGGCGGAGTCCCCCGTGGCCCACGTGAAGTTCGAGTACCCCGACTCCGAGCTGGGCTTCCTGCCCGGCGGGGTCGGGGGGGTCATCCTCGTCTTCCTGGTGGCCTCGCTGCTGTTCGGCGTCTTGGTCCTCAAGCCGCTCAACATCCAGATCTGACGATCGGGAGCTCCGCCGCTCGGCTGCCGCCGGCAGTGCGGAGACTGCCGTTTTGGCATAAAAGGGACCCTGGAGGTCCCTTTTTGCGTTCCCGGGCGGGGTGGCACGCTTCCTGCTAGCTGTCGGGGCGGACTGCGAAGTCGCAGAACTGTCAATTAAGGGAAAACCGGGATCCGTTTCACGGTTCCAGTCGTACGGAGGGCTGAAGACTTCGGCTCCTTGGGCTGGAGGGGAGGCGCCTCTCCATCCCTGAGACCGCTAGCCAGAAGGACTGAGATCGTGCGTAAGCTCTTATCCCACAAGGAACTGGACGATCGGCTCGATCGCCTCTCGGCGGACGTCGAGGGCTTCGAAGCCGGGGTCCTCGATTGGGTCGAGACGATCGATCGGGAAGACCGGGATCTGGAGATCTCCCAGCCCGAGAGCTGGCGCCAGGGCGCCCCGGCCACCCGGACGTCCTTCGTCCAGCAGTTCCGGGCCGACGTCGATTCGATCCTCACGATGGACCGCGAGGAAGAAGCCCGGCTGGCCCGTCGGATCGAGTTCGCCCGGCTGCGGCTCGACAAGGCCCGCCAGGAGGCCGGAATCGAGGCGGAGGGCGACGGAGAGGCCTCGGCCTTCACCTCGAAGCCCCTGCCCCGCCGGGTCGAGCGCCGCTCGATGGAGCTCCATGCCCTGCGCACGGAGATGGTCGAGCGCAACCTCTACCTCGTGCTGATCAACGTGGAGCGCTACGCCCAGGCCGGGGCCAGCCGCTTGGACCTCATCCAGGAAGGCTGCGTCTCCCTCTTCCGCGCCGTCGACGGCTTCGACTGGCGTCGGGGACTCCTCTTTCGAACCTACGCGGTGCACTGGTTGAACCAGGCCTTCCGCAACTACCTGTACAACTCGAGCCACACGGTGCGTGTGCCGGTCTACCTCCAGAAGGCCCTCAAGCACATCGACCAGGCGACCATCCGGCTCGGCGATCCCAAGGCCTCGCCCGAGGAGATCGCGGAGTCCTCCGACCTGAACGCGAACCTCGTGTCCGCGGCCATGCGCGCCGCCCGGGGCAGCTACTCGATCGACATGGAGGCCGGCGAGTCCGAAGAGGGCTCGCGCCTGCGCGACCTGCTCGTGGACGAAGACGCGGATGGCCCCTACTCGACCCGCATCGAGGACATCTCCCTCACGGACGGGCTGGCCCGCGCCATGCGAGACCTCAGCGAGCGCGAGCAGCTCGTGATCCGCATGCGCTTCGGGATCGGCTTCGAGCGCGAGCATACCCTGGCCGACGTGGCCAAGGAACTAGGCGTGAGCGTGGAGCGAGTGCGCCAGATTCAGGTCCGGGCGCTCTCCAAGCTGGACACCCCCGGCTTCCGCCGGGAAATGGATCCCTTCCTCAACTAGGGGCCCAGAGAGCCTTCTCCCGCCCACATCCCCACAACGGGGCTGTGGGCGCGTTCGTCTTGGGAGGGGGCCCTGATCCGCTCCGGCGCCCGGTTTGGCAAAATCAGAGCCGTGATGAGGACGAGATCCAAACTGCCCTGGGCAGCCCTGTGCCTCGCTGCCTGTGGCCACGCTCCGACCCCGCCCGCTGGAGCCTCGACCGGGCCGTCCGCCCAGGAGCCCCCGCCCCAGCTCAGCGAGCCCGAGCCCGCTGCATCCGAGGACGTCGACCCTGCCCCCGGAGCCCTCACCGAGGCCCAGCTGGCCGAGATCGAACGCTTGCGCTCCATCGGGTACGCGGATGGGACCCTCGAGGCCGGGCTCGAGGAGACGCGCGTCGGCGTCATCCACTTCCAGCCGACCCGGGCCTACATCGGGGTGAACTTCTGCGTGGCCGCCCACTTCCCGGGCGCCGTGCTGCTCGACATGGAGGGGCACGAGCTCTTTCGCTGGGAGAAGGACTTCGCCAGCGTCTGGCCCGAGGACAACGTCCGCGCCAACGACCCCAACACCCGCTACTGGCGCCGGGCGCACCTGTACGAGAACGGCGACATCCTGGGGATCTTCGAGGGCTTCGGGATCTTCAAGCTGGATCGCGACTCGAACCTTCAGTGGGCCGTCAGGAACGGAGCCCACCACGACCTGTTCGTCCACGGGGACGGTTCGATCTACGTGCTGACCCGCGAGGCCCACATGGTTCCTCGGGTCAACGCGGAGATGCCGATCCTGGAAGATGCCATCACCGTGCTCGATCCCTCCGGGCGGGAGCTGCGCCGGGTCTCCCTGCTGGAGGCGTTCGAGAACTCGGAGGGGCATCGCTCTATCTGGGAGTCAAGTTCGATCCGAAAGGGGGACATCTTCCATACGAATTCGATCGAGGTTCTGGACGACCGCATCGCGGGCAAGGCGCGGGAGTTCCGGGCCGGTCGGGTCCTGACCTCGCTCTTGATGCTCAACACGATCGCCGTGGTCGACCTCGATACGGAGACGGTCGTGTGGGCCAGCCAGGGGGAGTTCAAGCGGCAGCACGATCCCAAGATCCTCGACAACGGCCGGCTCCTGCTGTTCGACAACGAGGGCAGCCCCGGGCAGTCGGCCGTTTTGGAGTACGACCCGATCTCCATGAAGGTCGTCTGGGCCTACCGCGGAAGCCCGGAGAAGCCCTTCTTCTCGAAGTGGTGCGGAGCGGCCCAGAGGCTGCCGAACGGCAACACCCTGATCACCGAGACGTCCCCCGGCCGGGCCTTCGAGGTCAATCGCGAGCAGGAGATCGTCTGGGAGTACCAGAACCCCGGAAGGGTCGGGCGGGACCGCAGCCTCGTGGCCAAGGTGCTGGAGATGATCCGCCTCGGCCCCGATTTCCCCCTTTCCTGGATCTCCGAGTAGGCCGAGGGCCCCGAAGCCCGCGGGCCTGAGGCGTCCAGGGGCCTCTTTTAGTACCCTGTGGGGCTCGATGAGCGCTCCCATGCTGAACGCGAAGACCCCCGAGCCGGGTCGCAAGCCCGGCTGGCTGAAGGTGCCCCTGCCGGCCGGCGAGGGCTACACCCGCCTTAAAGGGTTGGCCCGGCGCCTGAAGCTGCACACGGTCTGCGAGGAGGCCCGCTGCCCCAACGTGGGGGAGTGCTGGCAGGGCGACCATCCCACCATGACCCTGATGGTGCTGGGGGACGAGTGCACGCGACGCTGCCGCTTCTGCGCCGTGAAGACCCTGGACCGGCCTGCCCCTCCCGACCCCGACGAGCCTGTCCACGTGGGCCAGGCCATCGCGGAGATGAACGTGGGCTACGTGGTCATCACGAGCGTCGACCGGGACGACCTCGAGGACGGCGGGGCCGGCCACTACGCCCAGTGTGTGCGAGAGATCCGTGCGCGCATCGCGCGCACCGTGGTCGAGACCCTGATCCCCGACTACACCGGGGCCAACCTGGAGCTGCTCATGGACTCCAAGCCGGACGTCCTGGCCCACAACGTGGAGGTGGTTCCGCGCTTGCAGCGCAAGATCCGCGACCCGCGCTGCAGCTTCGAGCGCTCCCTGACGACCCTGCGCGAGGCACGCGAGCTCCACGTCGAGGGATTCACCAAGTCTTCCCTGATGGTGGGGCTGGGGGAGAGCCACGACGAGGTGGTCGAGTCCATGGAGCTTCTACGGGAGGCGGACGTCGACTTCCTGACCATCGGCCAGTACCTGCGGCCGACGCCCGGGCACGCCCCGGTGCGAGAGTACGTCACGCCCGAGCAGTTCGAGAGCTACCAGGAGCTGGGCGAGTCGATGGGCTTTCGCTACGTGGCCTCCGGACCGCTGGTGCGCTCCAGCTACAAGGCCGGCGAGTTCTTCTTCGAGCGCATGGTTCGCCAGCGACGCATGTACGGACACCCTGACGAGGCCGGAGCCTCAGCCGAGGAACGACGATGAGCACGACCCAACCCCTGACCGTGATCGATTCCGATGGCGGCGTGAACGGATACGACCCCGGCCTGTCCGAACAGGAGCTCCTGCACTGCTACCGCTCGATGGTGACGGTGCGGGTCTTCGACGAGATCTGCCTGAAGCTGCAACGCTCGGGACGCATCGGGTTCTCGATTCCCAACGAGGGCATCGAAGCGACCCAGGTCGGAGCGGCCAGCGCCTTTCGCAAGACCGACTGGATCTTCCCGAGCTACCGGGACTTCGGAATGGCGATCTACCACGGCGTGCGTCCGCTCGAGATGATGCACAACATGTTCGGCAACGCGAAGGACTCGGCCAAGGGCCGGCAGATGCCGGTCCACTTCTCCTTCGTCGATCCCATCCGTTTCGTGTCGATCTCCTCGCCGATCGGAACGCACATTCCCCAGGCGGTCGGTGCGGCCTACGCGGCCCAATGTCGCGGTGAAGACACCGTCGTACTGACCAGCTTCGGAGATGGCGGCACCTCGAGCCTGGGCTTTCACTCGGGCATGAACTTCGCCGGCGTGTGGAAGGCCCCCGTGGTGTTCCTGTGCCAGAACAACGGCTGGGCCATCTCGTGCCCGTCCGAAGAGCAGACCGGCTCGGAGAACTTTGCCGTCAAGGCCGAGGCCTACGGCATGCCAGGCGTGGTGGTCGATGGCAACGACCTCTTGGCCGTTCGAAAGGTCATGCTCGAGGCGGCCGAACGGGCGCGTAGCGGGGAGGGACCGACCCTGGTCGAAGCCAAGACTTTCCGCATGGGCGGCCACAGCACGTCCGACGATCCCAAGCGCTACGTTCCGCCCGAGATGTTCGAGGAGTGGGGCAAGCGCGATCCGATCGCACGCTTCGAGAAGTTCCTCGAAGCCTCGGGCCTGTGGACCCAGAAGCTGGCGGAAGACTTGCGAAAGGAGGTCTTCGAGGAGATCTCCCTGGCCGCCAAGGAAGCGGAGGCGACGCCCCGTCCCGGCCTGGAGACGATCTTCTCGGACGTGTACCGAGACGTTCCCGAGCACATCCGCCGCCAGGGTCAAGAGGCCTTCGAGCTCGGCCGTCGCAAGGGCGACGCCATGGCCGGAGACGGCGAGTTCCCCCTCTGATCCACGACTTCGAGTAGCCCGAGCCCGTTCCCCCCTTCCCCCTGCGAATCCACCCAGCACCTATTTCTCCATGGCTACGCTCACCTTTCTGCAAGCGATCACCGACGGGCTGCGCGTCTCGATGCGCGACGACCCCAGCGTCCACGTCTTCGGCGAAGACGTGGGCAACCGGGGCGGCGTCTTCCTGGCGACCGACGGACTCCAGAAGGAGTTCGGCGAGCAGCGCTGCTTCGACACGCCTCTGTCGGAGGACGGGATCGCCGGGACCGCCATCGGGATGGCGATGAACGGACTCAAGCCGGTGGCCGAGATCCAGTTCCAGGACTTCATCTTCCCGGCCTTCGATCAGATCGTGAGCGAAGCCGCCAAGCTGCGCTACCGTTCCGGGGGGCAGTACACCGCGCCCATGGTCATCCGCACGCCCTACGGCGGCGGTATCCGCGGGGGGCTCTACCACAGCCAGTCGGGCGAGGCGTACTTCTGCCATACGCCGGGGC
>JAUIEE010000031.1 GCA_030428965.1 bacterium
GGTCGTCAACGGCGTCTCCGTCTCCGTGGAACAGGGTCGCGCAGTGGGGCTGCTGGGCCCCAACGGAGCCGGCAAGACGACCAGCTTTCGAATGACCGTGGGCTTGACCAAGCCCGACGACGGCGAGGTCTTCCTGGACGGCAACGAATGCTCCCAGCTGCCCATGTTCCGGCGGGCGCGGCTCGGAATGGGCTACCTTCCGCAGGAGGCCAGCATCTTCCGCCGCATGCGCGTGCGGGACAACCTGCTCGCCGTCCTGGAAGCCACCCCCCTCTCGGCCCGGGAACGGGGTGCCCGGGCGGACGAGCTGCTCGACGAGCTCGACCTCGGACACCTGTCCAAGATGCGGGCGGAGACCCTCTCGGGCGGCGAACGCCGCCGTCTCGAGATCTGCCGGGCCCTGGCCAGCTCCCCCTCGATCCTGCTCCTGGACGAGCCCTTCGCCGGCGTGGACCCCATCGCCGTGGAGGAGATCCAGGAGTTGATCGCCCGCCTGCGCGAGCGCGGTATCGGCATCCTGATCACCGACCACAACGTCCGGGAGACCCTCCAGAGCACCGACCGGGCCTACATCATCCACCAGGGCCGCATCCTGCGTGAAGGCACGGCCCGGGAGCTCGTGGCGGACCCCAAGGTGCGCGAGGTCTATCTTGGACACACCTTCGAGGCCGTGGTCGGCGGGGTCTCCGCGGAGGAGCAGAGGGACCTGTCTCAGCTCTAGGAACCTGGCTTCCCCGGCACTTTGGGGATATCCTCTTCGCTCGATTTTCGGGCCCAATCCCCACTTTTGAGTGCCATGAACATAGTTGCGTGCATCAAGCGAGTCCCCACCACGGACCTGCAAGCCAAGGTCGGAGGCGACCAGAAGAGTCTCGACTCCGCAGGGGTCCAGTACATGGTCTCGTTCTACGACGAGATCGCCGTCGAGGAAGCGGTGCGCCTCAAGGAGAAGCACGGTGGCGAGGTCACCATCCTCAGCATGGGCCCCTCGGACGCGGCCAAGGAGATCCGCGAATGCCTGGCCAAGGGCGCCGACAAGGGTGTGCTCCTGACCGATAGCGAGTGGGATCAGCGCGATGCCCTCTCCACGGCCAAGGCTCTCAAGGCGAAGGTCGAGGAACTGGGTCCGAACCTGGTCCTCACCGGCCGCCTGGCCACCGACCACGACAACGGGGCGGTCGGCCCGATGCTCGCGACGCTGCTCGGCTGGGCCTGCGTGACCGACGTGATCGAGCTCGAGATCGACGGCGACAAGGGCACCGCCAAGCGCGAGTCCGAAAGCGGCGTGGAGATCTACGACTTCCAGCTCCCGGCGGTCATCACCTGCCAGAAGGACCTGAACGAGCCGCGCTACGCGGGGCTCAAGGGGATCATGGCCGCCAAGAAGAAGCCGGTCGAAGAAGCGGCCTGCGAGCCCGGAGCCTCCCAGGCCGAAGTCACGAAGCTCTCCGTCCCCCCCGCACGCAAGGAAGGCCGCATCGTCGGCGAAGGCGCCGCCGCGGTGCCCGCCTTGCTCGACGCCCTCCGCAACGAAGCCAAGGTGCTCTAGGTCATGACTATCGTCGTCTACGTCGAACATCAGCACGGGGCGCCCAAGCGCGCCAGCGCAGAGGCCCTCGGAGCCGCGCGCAGCCTTTCGGACCAGGTCGTCGCCGTGGTGGCGGGCGAAGGAGCCGACGCGGCCGCGGCCGGCCTGGGTGGCCATGGGGCGACCCGAGTCGTGCACCTCACCGGTTCCCATGCCTTCAGTCCCGACGCCATGGCCCAGGACCTCGCCAAGATCGTCGGCGAGCACGGGGCCAAGGGGCTCTTCCTGTCGGCCACGTCGACCGGCAGCGACGTCGCTCCCCGGGCGGCGGCTCTCCTGGACAGCACCCTTTTCTCGAACTGCACGGCAGTGAACGCCGCCGGCGACGGCTTCGAGATCACGCGCCCCTGGCTGGCGGGCAAGCTGATCGCCGAGCTCAGCCCCAAGAGCTCGGTGCTTTGCGCCACGCTGCGCCGCAACACCTTCCAGGCCCACAGCGGCGGAGGGAACGCCGAGGTCTCCCAGGTCGCCGCGACCGAAACCGGCCAGGCGACCCTGGCTCGGATCGAGGCCAAGGAAGAGGGCAAGCTCGACGTGTCGGAGGCCCCGGTGGTCGTATCCGGCGGCCGCGGTCTGAAGGAACCCGAGGGTTTCGGCGTGATCGAGGAGCTGGCGGCCGCCTTCGGTGACGCCGCGGTCGGAGCCAGCCGAGCGGTCGTGGACGCCGGCTGGCGCCCCCACGGCGAGCAGGTCGGCCAAACCGGCAAGACCGTTTCGCCCCAGCTCTACATCGCCGTGGCCATCTCCGGCGCCATCCAGCACCTGGCCGGCATGAAGACCTCCAAGGTGATCGTCGCCATCAACAAGGACCCCGAGGCGCCGATCTTCAAGGTCGCCGACTACGGCATCGTGGGCGATGCCTTCGAAGTGCTACCCGTCCTGACCGAGGAGGTTCGGAAGATCCGAGCCCAGGGCTGAGGGAGGCTCGGCCTCCTCTTCCGCCTGCCCCGCGTCGTCGACGACCTGCATGAGTTCGACGATGCGGGCGAAGCCCGACTGGAGATCTTCCGGCAGGCTCTCCCCCTGGAGCTGGAAGATCTCCCAGGTCGCGGTCTTGAGTTCCTCGATCTGTAGCTCGAGCTCCTTGCAGCGGGCAGCGTACTCCTCGGCCCGCTGGCGTTCCTTGCGGGTCTGGGCCTGGATCTCCCGGACCCGCTTGGCCGACTGGTCGGCGAACTGCGACATGGCCTCGGTGTGCTTGCCCTCCAGCTCGACGATGGCCCGCTCACGCTCCTTCAGAGCCTTCTGGAGCTGGGCAACGCGCGGGTCCTCATCGCCCCGCGGCGTCTTGCGGCGGTCGACCAGAACACCGGTTGCGTAGAGCTCCTTGAGCTTCTTCTGCAGGTCGCTCACTTCCTTGCGATGCTCCGAGCGCACGTCCGCCAGCTTGTGACAGTGCTGGGCCTCGAGGTAGGCGCGCGCCTCTTCCATCTCCTTGACCCGCGTGCGCAGCTGGGTCTCCTCGTTCTGCAGGGCCTGCAGCTCCTCGAACATCCGCCCCTGCTCCAGGCCCGTGCCCTTCTCGGAGATGGCCGCGATCAGCTCCCCCTGTCGTGACATGTTGGTCAAGATCAGCTCGACCGACTCCCGCATGCGCGCCAGCTCGCGGGACTCGGCCGGGGCTGATGGGGCCGGACCCGGAGCAGCGGACGGCGCGGGTCGCCCGCGCATGTCCTCGAGGTCGCGACGCATGAGCACCTCGACGTGCTGCAGCTTGCGCGTGGCGAGGATCAGCTTGCGACGCCAGTGGTTGTCGATCTGCATCAAGCGCCGGCGGCGACCGAAGCCGAACAGGCGCAGGATCTTTCGGGCGAGAACGGATGAAGGCATGACAGGAGGCCACTGGGGAGGTGGCCTGGAGAGGGGGGGCGGACCCGTTGTCTTTCGACCGCCCGGGGGCCCCAAGGGTAGGAAGCCTTTTCCGTCTCGGCCCCTACCAGCGGTGGTAGGCGGGGTGATCCTCCCGCACGGCCACGAAGGTCCCCCGGCAGGTGGACGTCACCACCCCGCCGGCCTCCAAGGTGGCCTCGATCACGGCTTTGCGGGAGCTCGACTCCACCACCCGGGCCCTCAGGATCAGGTCGCCGTCCATCGGCGTCGGCTTCTTCAACTTGACGTGGAAGTCGGCCGTGACGGTGCAGGGGGGCACCTCGAGGCCGTTCTTCTGCATCAGGTGCCAGGCGGCGGTCCAGTTGCTGTGGCAGTCCAGCAAGGCCCCGCAGATGCCGCCGTTGAGCATGCCCTCGAAGGCCTGGTGATGGGGCTCAGGGCGCCAGGTGCAGACGACCTCTTCTCCCCGCGGCAGGCTCCTGATGCGCAGGCCCTTCTCGTTGGCAGGACCACAGCCGAAGCAGCGGTTCCGGGGAGCGAAACGCTCTTGCAGACTCAACTCTTCCATGGGCAAAGACCTCGTCAAGGGGTGAGCGGCCGTCGACCGGCGGCGCCCACGACGATCGGGGAGAAAAAGACCGCGTCCGGGTTGGCGCGACGTTGCGCCCATTCCTCCTGGAAGGTGCGTCGCTCCTCGTCGCTGAGCAATCCCCCCGCCGCCATGTGCTCCACGTGAAAGGGGAAGAAGGCGTCCGCCCAGCGGAAGGCCGGTGAGCCCGGTCCGCCGGCGATGACGTAGGGCTCGAAGGTGTGCGCCTCGAGCCCCACGCGCCGGAAGAGCTCGGGCACGCGCCCGAGAATCCATGGATCCCCACCCCGGCTCGCGTAGAGCGCCCGGGTGGCCCGCACGGCGGCACGAAAGCCCTCGCTCTCGGGGAACAGCGAGACGCCCTCGTGGTTGTAGTCCATCAGGGCCAACCTGCCCCCGGGCGCCAGGCAGGGAACGAGCCGCCTCAGGATGGCCTCGGGATCATCCAGGAAACCGAGCACCCAGCGCATGAAGATCACATCGCACGCACCGGCTTCGGGGTCGAGCTCCTGCACTGCGCTGCGCACGACCTCGACGTTCTTCCAGCCGCGCCGGGCCACGAGCTCCTGCACGTGCTCGCACCAGCGCTCCGACTCGTCCACGGCCAGGATGGACCCTCCGGATCCGACCCGCTGCTGGAAAGCATCGAGCAAGAGCCCGGGCCCGCACCCCACGTCCAGCACCCGCGCCCCTGGCCCGAGCTCGAGTCGGTCCAGGAACCCGGCCGTGATCTCGCCCCAGACTTCCTGCTGCAGCTCCAGACGCGCCAGCTCGTGATCGCTGGTTCCCAGGACGTATTCCTTCATCTTCTCCGGCCGCGGCACGCGGACCGATCAGTATGAAGCGCATCCCCCGGGGAAGGAACCTCGCACCCCCGACGCCCGTTGACTTTCGGAGTCGAACGGAGCCGGCCCCCTAGGAGAGCCGTCCCTCGAGCCTTCTCAGCTCTGCCTCGAGATCCTTCTTCTCGTGGGCCGACGCCGCCTCCAGCCGAGCACGCACCGCGCGTACCTGCTCCTCCTCACTGGCCCGTCGTCCAACGTCTCGCCCGTGCGATCGCGCCTCCGACCTGCGTGCCTTCATGCCACCGCTGAGGACGGCGAGCTGACGGGACAGATCTTCGAGCAGATGATCCAGGGAGATCATTCCGACCAGCGCACCGTCTTCCAGAACCGGCAGCTGCCGGATTCCACAGCTCTTCATGAGCTCGATCGCCGTCGGCAGACCTTCGCCCGCCTGCACGCTCCGAAAGGGCGAGCTCATCACCTGCTCGATCCGGACCGCCTTGGGGTCTCGCCCCTCCGCGAGGACACGCGCCAAGAGGTCGCGCTCCGTCAAGATCCCGACCACCTCGCCGCGCGCATCGATCACGACCAGACTGCGCGCGCCCGAGCGCTCCATCGCCAGCGCCGCGTCCAGCGGACTTGCCTGCGCCGAGACCGTGGTCACCTTGCCAGCTACCAGATCCGCAACGGTTCTCATCATTCCACTCCGAAGATCTTCGAGCCCCGAACGGGAGGGACTTCGTCGGGAGGCCTGTAGAGCATGGCCCGGGAGAGGTCGTACAACCTCTCCCCCAGGGCAATGAGCAGCGCATCGGCCGTGAAAGCTCCGACGAGCTCTCCCTTCTCGTTGACGATCGGGAGGTTACGGACCGAGGCCTCCCCCATCAGCTCGCAGAGCATGGAAGAGGACGCGTCCTCCGAGACCGTGATCGCGGGGGAAGACATCAGTTCGAGAACGGCCGTTTCCCCGTCGACCTGCGCCGCACCCAGCAAGGCCAAGGTCAGATCCCGCTCGGTAAGCACGCCCAGGGGGCGTCGATCGGCATCGGTGACCACCAGGAAGGCCGTCCCGGAATCCCTCATGCGACGCGCAGCCTGCAGCGCCGTTTCATGGCCGGCGATCGCCTGCACCACGGATGCGCCCTTCACGACGCGCTCTCGGGAGGAAAGCACAGGACGGGTACGCGCGCCTTGCGCAGGATCTGCTCCGCCACGCTCCCCATGAGGGCCCGGCTGATTCCGCTGCGACCGTGCGTCGACAGAGCGATGAGCCCCACGCCGTTCTCCTCGGCGAACTCGACCACGGCCGCTGCGGGCTGAAGGCTCGTCACGACCTGCAGTTTGAGGTCGAGCTCTTCCGGCAGGGACTCCGCCTGACGCTCGAGGGCCGTAAGCGCGCGCTCTCGGTCTTCTCCGAGGTGAGCCGAGGCACCGATCGTGCCCAGGGTTCCCCCGTGCACCGGCTGGGCCGGAGCGTTGTGAACGTGCAGCAACGTGACGCTGGCCCCCAGACCGAGGGCCAGGTCCGAGGTGGGGCCGAAGGCCCGCTCGGCTTCCGGGGAGAGGTCGGTCGTGAGCAGGATGTGCTTGGATTCCATCGGGACTCTGTCCGGGCGAGGGCTTGGGGAACCCCTACTTAGCCGAGTACGCCCGGCGGCTCACCGGGCCAAGGGGCGCAGTGTCCACCGGATTTGTGCGTACTCGAGCGTTCTACCCGGCTCAGGAGGCCCGCTCTTCCTCCGGCCAGGCGTCCAGGAGTCGCTCGAACTCCTCGTCCGTGAGCAGGGCCCTCAGGTCCTGCAGTTCATCACCGTCCCAACCCTCAAGCAACTCGGCGTTGCCCAGTCGGAGGTCCTGGAAGATCTGCTCGGCCAGCTGGCAGCGTTCTCGGGATGAAGTCGGTCGATTCATGGGAAGGTCTCCTCAGTTTGGATCTGTCTTCCAGCGGCCCTCACAGACTCTGCCTACGCCCTTGAACCCCGACCCGAGGGACGTGGGAAGGCTCACTCTTCCGGGCGGTGGAAACTCAAGACGGGGATGGGGCTCTTGCGCAAGACCTCCTCTGCAACGCTCCCCAGGGCGAGGCGGCGAAAACCGGTGCGACCATGGGTCGAGAGGGCGATCAGGTCGGCTCCGCAGTCCCGGGCAAAATGGACGATGCCGAGGACAGGATCGGCATGACCGATCACGTGCAGGCTCACGTCGAGACCCTCTGTCAGCGGCGCACAGATCTCCTCGAGCTTGACTCGAGCCTTCTCGATGTCGCGCGGCAAGGAAGGGGAGCTCTGGGCCGGAGCGAAGGGAGCGCCATGGGGAGTGGCCTGCAGGTCCTGAACCACGTGCAGGATACTGACCTTGGCTCGCGTTTGGCGTGCCAGGGAAAGGACGGGCTCGAAGGCCCGCAGGGCGTCCTTGGACAGATCGGTGGTCAACAAAATGTGGCGCAGGTCCATCGAGGGACAACCTAGGACCGCCTTCCCGGACTCTGCAATACGGCCTCTGCCGTAGACAGGTCCGGGTCAGCGCTCAACGCCGTTCACGAACGGCCCCGATGCTCCCCCTACGCACAAAGCCGCCCTCTGCTCCGTACGCGTCCGTATCGCCGCCGCTCGCCCCGTGAACCAAGAGAACACACGCCTCGGGCCGGTCGATCGATCTGGCCCCCTTCGCTTGCCTCCATCCCGTAGGATGCAAGACCCGCGTCGCTGACCCACGAAGACCCCATGGATCCCGACAAGCTCTTCGGTCGCATTCTCATCGGAGTCGATGGCGGAGAGACCTCCGCCGAGGCTCTCGCCCTGGGCTTCACCCTCGCTCGCTGGCTGCACTCCAAGGTGGAATGTGTCCACGCGGTCGAGCTACCCCTCCCCGTCTGGAGCGAGTTCAGTGGCCCGGCGGTCTTGCCGCCCTCGCCGGTGTCCCTCGCCCAGGCCAGACAGGCGGTCTTGCCCAACGTCGAACGGGCGCGCACGGTCGCGGACTACGGAGGCCCTGAGGCCGAGGACCTGCTGCACGTGGTCCACGGTCATCCGGCCCAGGTGCTGCTCGACACCGCCGAACGCCTCCGAAGCGAGCTGGTCGTCCTGGGCAAACACGACAAGCGCTTTCCCTTCGACTTCGGCAGCACGGCAAGGGCCCTCGTGTCCCGCCTGCCGATCCCCGTGTGGGTCCAGAAGCGAGCCCCGGAGACCGTCCACGACATCCTCGTGGCCGTCGACTTCTCTCCGCACAGCTGGGCCGCCCTCGAGCATGCCCAAGCGCTGGCTGACCGTCTGAAGGCCAAGGTCCGGGTCGTCCACGTCTACACGCCCCCGGCCTTCGCCTACGGCAACGGCCTCGAGGGTCACCCGAACCCCTCCTACGTGATCGATGCCGAGCGCGAGGCCGCGCGCAAGGACCTGGCCAAGTGGATGGAGACCTTCCCCTGGGGGAAGGTCCAGGCCGAGTCCGAGTTCTGCGAAGGAGAGGCCGACGCCCTGCTCGTCGAGAAAGGGGACGCATCGGATCTCGTCGTCCTGGGAACCCATGGTCGCACCGGGCTTTCGCGCTTCTTCCTCGGGAGCGTGGCCAACGGAGTCGTGAAGCGAAGCTCCGCGCCGGTGCTCGTGGTTCCTCGCCCCAAACACTCCTGGCTACTCGACCAGGACACTCGCACCCCAAGCTCCCAGGGTCCGACGCTCGGACCCTTTGGCCCCGAATCGGACACAGCCTCATGATCCACAAGATCCTTGGTGCCGCCTCGCTCGCTGGCGCACTCCTGCTCACGACGACCCAGCCCGAGGAAGGGACCGCGCCCCAGCGCGACCCCCATCCCGTGGTGGTTGGCACGTTCGACTCGCGCGTCGTGGCCGTGGCGTACCTGCGCTCGGACCTCTTCCGCAGCGAGCTGGCCGCCCTGAAAGCCGAGGTGGATCGTGCCCGATCGGCAGGCAACGACGAGCTGGCCCGGAGCCTCGAGGAGCGGGGGCCCGCCATGCAGCGCCGCGCCCACCTGCAGGGATTCGGCACGGCGCCCATTGCCGATGTCCTGGCGCACATCGACGACAGGCTCGAGCCCCTCGCATCGCAGGCCGGCGTCGACATCTTGGTTTCGAAGTGGCAAATCGCCTACCGCTCCTCCAGGGTAGAGACCGTGGACGTAACCGACCTGCTCGCCTCGGAGTTCGCCCCCGATGAAGCGACGCTCGAAATCCTCGCGGACTTGCGCAACACCGACCCCCTCTCGGAAGCAGAGCTCCTCTCCCACGAGGACTGAAGCGCCACGTCGGGACCAGGTACGCTCCTCCAACCCCGGACCCGACTCCCGGTGACCCAAGCGCCATGGGGCCAGAAAGTCCAGCGACCGCTCGTCTCGTGTCCCTGCAGGCACGTGGCCTGACCAAGGTCTACCGCACCGGTGACGTTCGGGTCCATGCGCTGCGGGGCGTGGACCTCGATCTCTACGCCCGGGAGCTGCTCGTTCTGGTCGGGCACTCGGGTTCGGGCAAGTCGACCCTGCTGAACATCCTCGGAGGTCTGGACGCTCCGAGCTCGGGATCCGTTCTCTTTGACGGCCGGGACCTGACCGACGCCGACGACAAGCAGCTCACGGGCTACCGACGGGATCACGTCGGCTTCGTGTTCCAGTTCTACAACTTGATTCCGAGCCTCACGGCGGCGGAGAACGTCGGTCTGGTGACCGAGATCTCACGCCACCCGATGCACCCACACGCGGCTCTCGAGCTCGTGGGCCTCGAGGAGCGGATGGATCACTTCCCCGCCCAGCTCTCCGGTGGCGAGCAGCAGCGCGTGGCGATCGCCCGAGCCATCGCCAAGCAACCCGACATTCTCCTGTGCGACGAGCCAACTGGCGCCCTCGACAGCGAGACCGGCATCTTGGTCCTGGAGGCGATCGAAAAGGTCAACCGCGAGCTGGGAACGACGACCGCAGTGATCACGCACAACACCGTCATCGGAAGCATGGCCGACCGGGTACTGGTCATGGCGGACGGAGCGATCTCCGAGACCCACGAGAACGCCGACAGGCGCGCACCCGGCGAGCTCTCCTGGTGATACGTGAAGGCCCTCGACCGTAAGGTCCTGCGCGATCTCTGGCACGTGCGCGGCCAAGCCTTGGCTATCGCCCTGGTGATCGCCTCGGGCGTCGCCGTGCTCGTGATGTCCCTCTCGACGCGCAACGCTCTGATACGAACGAAGGACGCCTACTACGAGCGGTATGCCTTCGCGCATGTCTTCGCCCGCTGCAAGCGCGCGCCAGGCCACCTGATCAGCCGGATCGCGGCTATCGATGGAGTCCAGGTCGTCCAGACACGCGTCAAGGGACTCGCCACGCTCGACATCGCTGGGTTCGACGAGCCGGTACTGGGCCAGTTCGTCTCGATACCGGAGAACGGCGACCCGGCCTTGAACCGGCTGGTCCTGCGCCGCGGCCGGTGGATCCGAGCAAGCCAGCCTGACGAAGTCGTCCTCGACGAGCCCTTTGCCGAGGCCCACGGCTTCGTACCGGGAGACGAGCTGGTCGCCGTCTTGAATGGCAACCGACGCACCCTGTCCGTGGTCGGCATCGCTCTCTCACCGGAATTCGTCTTCAGCATGGGGCCCGGCGCCCTGATGCCGGATGCGCGCCGCTTCGGAGTCCTTTGGATGGGCTCCGAAGCTCTGGCCGCGGCCTTCGATCAGGAGGGCGCCTTCAACGACGTTTCCCTTCAGCTGACCTGGGGCGCCTCTTCGGCGGAAGTCATCGAAAGGCTCGATCGCATCCTGGAACCCTACGGCGGCGTTGGAGCCGTGGCGCGCCGGGAGCAGGGCTCGAACTGGTTCTTGATGAACGAGATCGACCAGCTCTCCACGATGTCCATGATCCTGCCGAGCATCTTCCTCATCGTGTCCGCCTTCCTCACGAACATGGTGCTGGCTCGCCTGGTCGAAACCGAGCGTACCCAGATCGGACTGATGAAGGCCTTTGGGTACGGAACGCGCACGGTCGCAGCCCATTACACCAAGCTGGTGCTCGTCATCGCAGGTCTGGGGATCCTCCTCGGCTGGGCGATCGGCACCTGGGCGGGCCGGATGAACACCGGAACCTACGCTCAGACCTTTCGCTTCCCGATCCTCTTCTACCGTCCCGACGCGGCGTCGTTTGCCATCTCGGCCTTGATGACCCTCTCGGCGGCGCTCCTGGGCACCTGGGCGGTCGTACGCCGCGCGGCCCTGCTGGCGCCGGCCCAGGCCATGGTTCCGCCTAGCCCCCCACTCTATCGCAAGAGTCTCTTGGCTCGAACGCGGCTGGGGCAGTGGCTCGACCAACCCACCCGTATCCTGGTGCGCCACATCGCCCGTGAGCCCTGGCGCGCCCTGATGACGGCCGGAGGAGTCGCGTGCTCGGTGGCGCTCCTGGTCATGGCTTTGCAGTGGTACGACGCCATCGACTACCTCGTCGAGCGCTACTTCTTCGACTCACAGCGCCAGCACGTCACGATCGGGCTGGCGGAGCCCCAGGCCAGCAGTGTCGTGGCCGATTTCCGCCACTTGCCCGGCGTCATGGCGGTCGAGCCCATGCGTATCGTGGGCGCCGACTTGCACTTCGGCACGGTGACGCACCGCGGTTCGGTGACTGGCGTGCCTTCGAACGCGCAGCTGATGCCCATCTTCGATGAGGCCAGCATGGCCGTGTACGAACCGCTGGAGGGAGGCCTGATTCTCGGCTCCCGGCTGGCCGAGAAGCTCGGGGCGGAGATCGGCGACGCCGTATGGGTCGAGATCCTCGAGGGGCGTCGATCCGAGGCCATGCTCCCCATCGTGGCCTTGATCGAGACGAGCATCGCTCTGCCGGCCTACCTCCATATCCGCGCCCTGGACCGCTTGCTGAGGGAGCGACCTGGCGTCGAGTATGTCAACCTGCTCGTCGACCCCCACGAAGAAGCCAATCTCTACCGACGGCTGAAAGACCTACCAGCCGTGTCCTCCGTCTTGCTGAGACGGGCGGCGATCCGTTCCTTCGACGAGAGCGTGGCGAAGAACATGCTGATCTTCGTCAGCCTGTTCTGCGCCTTCTCCTGCGCCCTTGGCTTCGGTGTCGCCTACAACGCCGCGCGCGTCGCACTCTCCGAGCGAGGCCGGGAACTGGCCACCCTGCGTGTGCTGGGCTTCCACCGCTCCGAGGTCTCGTACATCCTCTTGGGCGAGGTCGGGCTCCTGATTCTCCTGAGTCTTCCCACCGGATGCCTCCTCGGCCGGGCCCTGACCATCCTCATGGCGAGCGCCTTCGATACCGAACTCTTCCGCATTCCGCTGGGAATCGAGCCTTCGACCTATGGGCTGGCCGTGTGCATCGCTGTCGTCGCAACCCTGCTTTCCGCCGGCATCGTACGCCGCCGGGTCGATCGGCTCCCCCTGATCGAGGTCCTCAAAACCCGCGAGTAATCATGAGCGCCCCGCGCAAACGTCTGCTGCTCTGGACGGGCCTCCTGGCCTTGCTCTCCGCCGGACTCGTCTACGCCTTCCTTCCGCGCCCCGTGCCGGTGGATCTCGTGACCTTGAACCCGGGCCCCATGACGGTCACGGTCGAAGAGGAAGGCAAGACACGCATTCGAGACGTCTACGTACTGTCGGCGCCAGTCGCCGGTCGTGTCCTCCGGATCGAGGCCCGCGTTGGCGATGCCGTCGAAGCCGGCCAAACCGTCTTGGCCCAGATAGCCCCCGGTGACCCTTCGTTCCTCGATCCCCGCAGCGAAGCCCAGGCACGCGCGGCGGTCGAGGCCGCCCAGGCCTCCCATTCGGTTGCCGCTGCCCAGGTCGAAGAGGCTGCCGCCGAGCTGGACTTCGCGGAGGCCGAGTGGCGCCGGGCGAGCGAGCTCGTCATCGACGGCACGATCTCGCATCGCGAGCTGGACGAGGCCGAGCGAGCTCACAAGACCCGCCGGGCGGCCTTGGCGACCGCGCGCGCCAACCTCGGCGTACGTCTGTTCGAGCTCGAACAGGCCCACACCCAGCTGATGTCGCCGGCCCAGAAACGCAAGAGCATCGAGGACTGCGACTGCTTTCCGATCACCGCGCCGGTCAGCGGGCGTGTGCTGCGTGTGGACAACCCCAGCGAACGCATGGTGGAGGCCAGCGAAGCCCTGCTCGAGATCGGAGACCCCACCGACCTCGAGGTCGTGGTCGATTTCCTCTCCACGGACGCCGTACGCATCCAGCCGGGCCAGCGCGTGATCATCGACGGCTGGGGCGGCAAGATGCCCCTGCCCGGCCTTGTCCGTCGCGTAGAGCCCTTTGGCTTCACCAAGACCTCGGCGCTCGGCATCGAAGAACAGCGCGTCAACGTCATCATCGACTTCCTGGGGCAACCTGGCGATCGCAGCTCCCTGGGACACGGTTTTCAAGTCGATGCACGCGTCCTCCTGTGGGAGTCGGAGGACATTCTGACCGTCCCCTTGACCGCCCTCTTTCGCCGAGGGGAGGATTGGTGCGTCTTCCGCGAAGTCGGGGGCAGGGCCAAGGTCACCCAGGTCCAACTGGGTCAGCGCAACGGACACGAAGCCCAGGTCGTCGCAGGCTTGAGCACGGGCCAGCGCATCATCGCCCATCCCAGCGACCGCGTCCGCGACGGCGTGGCAGTCGAAGCGCGCTAGCGCGGTACGAACCCACCACGGAACGAACATGGAAACCGAGCTTGACCCCGCCGGAACGAGCGCTTGGTCCCCGCCCCAGATCGCCCGTCGCGTGGAGGAGGTCGGCGTCACCAAGGCACGCCTCGATCTCCCCTCGATGCTGCTCCTGGCCGTGCTGGCGGGCGCCTTCATCGCCCTGGGGGCCGCCCTCTTCCTCGTCGCGGGGCTCTCCTCGGAGCTGGGCTTCGGCCCGACCCGCTTGCTGTCGGGCGCGGCCTTCTCCCTCGGGCTGGTCCTGGTCGTGGTCGCGGGAGCGGAGCTCTTCACGGGCAACAACCTGATCGCCATGGCCTGGGTCTCACGCCGAATCGGTACCCAAGACTTGGTCCGCAGCTGGGGGGTCGTCTACCTGGGCAACGTGATCGGAGCGCTTCTGACCGCTCTGCTTCTTCTCCTGGCCGATGTGGACATGCTTCACTCGGGAGAACTCGGGCGCGCAGCGTTGGCCGTGGCCCGGACGAAGGCGGAGCTTCCCTACGACGCGGCCTTCGCGCGCGGCGTCCTGTGCAATGCCCTGGTTTGCCTGGCGGTTTGGCTCTCGATAGGCGGTCGCAGCGTGGCCGACAAGGTGATCGGCGTCCTCTTCCCGATCACGGCCTTCGTCGCCCTGGGCCTCGAGCACTCGATCGCGAACTGGTTCTTCTTTCCGTACGCCGCTGCGCTGGACCCGGAAGCTGGGTCCAGCCTCATGCTCGGCGCCTGCAAGAACCTCTTCTGGGTGAGCGTAGGCAACGTGGTCGGTGGAACGTTCCTGGTAGCAGGCATCTACTGGCTCGCCTACCTACGCAGCAAACCGGCGCCGACTACGCACTAGAGGTCAGCGAACTCGACGGCAACGGGTCCGATGATACGCGGGCTTCGGCCCCGACCAGGAGAAAAGCCCCATGCGTCACCTAGGCCTCCTATACCTTGTAGGCACTCTACCCTGGCTTCCGGCGCAGAGTCCGCCGGGTCCCGACGGCGAGCTCGAACAGAGGCTGTCTGCCCTCCTCCAGTCCTCCCTGCAGGAGGACACCTTCGAGGGCTTGTCCGCTGTGGTCGCCATCGGCTCGGACATCCTCGTCTCGGACGGATACGGCTACGCCGACCGCCCCAAGAGGACGAAGGCCGGTCCCGAGAGTGTCTATCGCGTGGGCAGTCTCACCGAGCAGTTTCAAGCCCTGGCCCTCGTCGCCTGGTGCCAGGAGAACGAGCTGGACTTGGAGGACAGCCTCGAAGAAGTCCTGCCGGAGCTCTCGCTCGCGTCTTCCATCTCGATACGCGGGCTCCTGTCCCACACCTCGGGCCTGCCTGGCTACACCGATCTGCTCGAAGGTGGGCCCGAGGACGTCGAGTTCCCCCGCACGCGAGTCCTGGCCTGGCTAGGCGAGACCGGCTTCGCGTCCGAGCCTGGATCCTGCTTCGCCTACAGCAACACGAACGTCTTTCTGTCAGGAATGGTCCTCGAGAAGCTGACCGATCGGCCTCTCCCGGACTACCTGAGCGAGCACGTATTCGAGGAGCTGGGCATGAGCGATACCGAATACTGCTTCCGGGGCCCTTCTCTACCGAAGGGCGATCGAACGCTGCGGGAGATCCGGGGAGACGTTCTCGACGAAGGGGCCATCCCGCAGCCTTTCGAGGCGCGCGGCCTGTGCTCCACGGCGCTCGATGTCTTTCGTTGGAGCCAGCCCCTCTTCCAGGGAGACCTGCTCGATTCGGAAATCCTCGACGAAGTCCTTTCGCCTGGGGTCCTGAAAGACGGAACGGGCACCGCCTGGGGCATGGGCGTCGGAATCACGTCCACCGCGGGCCATCGGGGCTACGTCTTCGGAGGAGGTATGGGAGGCAGCCGGGTCCACGTCGCCTACTACCCGGCCGGTGACCTGAGCATCGTCCTCTTGGCCCAGGGTGAACGCGCACCGCTCACGACGATCGAGAAGCGCCTGACCCGTGCCGTGCTCGACGTCCCCCAGGAGAAGGTCCTCGACCTGGCCCTCGAGGCCGAGCAACGCTCGATCTACTTGGGGGAGTACTACGTCGGATGCAATCAGGTGACCCTGTTCGAGAAGGGGGAGCAGCTGTTCGTCTCGAACGCGCTGCAGCGCGTCTCTCGACTGATGGCCCAGGGGGGCCACGTCTTCCTGGCCGAGAACGACCCGGAGGTACGTTACCGCTTCGAGGTCGAAGACGGTTCCGCAACGGGCTTCGTCCTGGAGGAGCACGGGATCCAGTCCATCGGAAAGCGCATCATGCAGGAGAACGGATGAGAGCGATTCCCCTGGCCTTGGCGAGTGCCGTCGCCTTCGGTGGAGTGTCTGGCGGCTGCCTCTGGAAAGACGGCTCCCGCACGCGCGACATCTCCGGCCCCCGGAGAAGCGGCGAGCTGTACGACCTTCACTGTGCCGTCTGCCACGGCGACACGGGTACGGGACAAGGCCCTGCAGCCCCGTTCCTGTTCCCGCCTCCCACAAATTTCACCCACGGCAACTTTCGCTGGGTCGGCACGCAGAATGCCATCGCCTCCGAGGAAGACATCCTGCGCACGCTTGAGCGTGGGCTGCCCGGTTCAGCCATGCCTTCCTGGTCTTGGCTGCCGGACGAGGACCTGCGGGGGTTGGCCCGGTTCGTCCGCGAACTGGCGATGGATGGCCTCGTCCAGAGGCATCGGGACGAAGCCTTCGTCCGTGGCAACGAGATGTCGGAGGCCGAGGCTCGGGAGCGCTTGCGCGGCATTCTCGACCCCTCACCGCCTCTGGACGTGCCCGCTGCCGATGCCCTCGGCGATCTGGACCACGGACGCGAGCTGTACCTCGCAAGCTGCGCCAACTGCCATGGCGCCGAGGGGACCGGACAGCGTGAACCCCTTTGGGACGAGCAGGGTGACCTGGACTGGCCCCGGGACTTCACGGCGGGCTTCCTGCGGGGCGGTAGCTCCATCCAGGACCTCTATCGACGTATTCACCTGGGCATGCCGGGCTCGGCCATGCTTCCCACCGCCCTCACTCCGAAGGAGGGCCTGGACCTTGCGTCCTATGTGCACAGCTTGATCCCCCCGGGATCGGACGAGCGCTACCGGCACCGGCGTTCCACGCTGACCGCGAGGCGCGTGGAAGCCGTGCCCTCAAGCCCCGGGGATCCTCTTTGGGAGGACGTGCCGGCCGTGCAGGTCGTCCTCGCTCCCCTGTGGTGGAAGCAGGGTTCGATCCTGGAAGCCCGCCTCCAGGCCGTGCACGACGGGAAGCACATCGCGCTGAGAGTCCATTGGCCGGATGAAACGGGAAACAACCGGCCCTACTCGGAAGGCGTCTACACCGATGGTGCAGCGCTGCAGTTCAGCCAAGCGGACGCCCCTCCCCTGTTCGGCATGGGGGCGCCGGACCAACCGACTAATCTCTGGCACTGGCAGGCCCTGCGTCTCGAAGAAGTCGCCGGCGTGCTCGACATCGAGCCTCACGCTCTCTCCCGCTCGACCCTGCCGGGTGAGGTTCGACTCGACACGCCCGTCTACCGCCCGGCCCTGGACCAACCCCAGATCTCGGACACCGTGGGTGTCTTCCAAGCCCGCGGAATCGACGGACTCGAAGTCACCGGCGAGCATCTCGATCAGGTCTACGCCCAGGCGGAGTGGGAAGCGGGCCACTGGAGCGTCGTCTTCCGCCGCAGCATGCTGCCCGTCGCACAGAAGCACGTTTCCTTCCGACCGGACGCACCGATGCAGGTCGCTTGCGCCATCTGGAACGGGGCGGCCGGGGACTCCACAGGTCAGAAGTCGATCAGCATCTGGCAACGCTTGACGCTCGAACCTTGACCCTCGAGGGCTACTTCCGGTACCGATCGTTCAGCCCGGCTCCCGAGAGAATCAGGGGCAACACCTTCTGAACGCGGGCGAGCTTGGTGGCCTCGCGCTTGGCCGTGGCGATGTAGTCCGCATACTCGCGCTGCTTGCCGGGGGTCAGCTTCTCGAAGGCCGTGGCCGCCTTCTTCGAGGCCTTCAGCCCTTCGCGGAGCTCGGGGGGAATCGCCAGGGCACGCTTGCGCTCCGGCGCGATCGAGCGTCCCTCGCGCGCCAGCTCGATGGCCTCCTTGACGTAGGACGTGATCACCCGGGGCTTGATCTCCTGGGACGACTGAAGACGCCACTGGCGCAGGGCCTTGGTCTTTCCCTCCTGGGCGTTGATCAACACGCCCTTGGGATCGGTGAGCAGCGCTCCTTGATGAAACCAGAGGCCGAAGTAGGCCTTGAAGGCCCCGATCCCGACCACGTTCTTGCCTTCGAACGTGTAGCAGGGCGCGCCCCACTTGACCGTCTCCTCGAGCTCGGTGCGATTCAGGATCTCTCGAAGGCGCACGAGCTCCTCGTGCCAGCGTTCGTTGGAAGCGACGTACTCGTCCACGGTCTTGGCGTAGGGCATCGTTCTAGAGGCTAGGGGTATTGCCTTCCGGGTCCGGTCATTTCCTCGAGGAACAGGGTCAGATCTGACGCATCCAGATCTCCGTCCCCGTTCAGGTCGAGCAAGGTGTTCGGAAACGGGAGGGGCCCAGGTTGCTGCGGTAGCTCGGCCAAGAGGGCCAGGTCCAGGAGGTCCACGTCTTCGTCCTCGTCCACATCCCCGGGCGTATCGCGAATCAGCTCGGCCACGTGGTCTGCTCGATAGAGAAAGACCTGGGGCGCACCGACCCCACCGATGTCCAGCCGCCTTGCCAAGCTCCCGTCCGGGCAAACCTCGGGTCGTCGAAGGCGATCTCCTTGGCGCTGGACTCGAGCGGCAGAGGCAGGTTGAGGTTGCCGTTGTCGAACAGCAGCAGGTTGCCGCTGGACAGCATCTGGGGCGCGTGCTGGTTGGAGAACAGACCGTCGCCGAAGTCCGTCTCGCCCGAGGGCATGTCCATCCCCAGGTTGTAGACGATGTTCCCGCTCGGGTAGTCGATGCGCGTGACACGACTGATGTTGCGGGCGGAGAAGTAGATATCACCGTCGCTGTGCAAGACAGCGCCGTTCGCGTGGGTCCAATCGACAGGTCCGTAGGGCAACCCCGTGTTCCAGTCGATCCCATCGTCGAGCAAGGAGTAGTGGTCGAAGGTACTCCAGCTCCAGATCAACTCGCTGGTTTGGCGGTCGAGCAGAACGATCCGGTCCCCCTTCCAGCGATCCGTGGACCCGTTGACGGTCAACTCCCGGGAGTCGCGCACGAGAAAGAGGAAGTCCCCGTCGGGCCCCAGAGCTGCCTCGTGATGGGCAGGGTAGAGGTCACCGCCCTCGTCGTTCACGAGATCGGGGGAAGCCCAGACCGTCTGACCTCCCCGAGTCGTCACCACCACCACGCGCCCCTTCGACCCGCTCGGCGTCTCGGGGAGCTTGCCGATCAAGAGCTGCCCCGTCGGCATCTGGCGCACGTCGTTGATGCGGTCGTTCGGGGACTCGAGGAAGTGAACGACGTTTCCGGCTTCGTCCACGGCCATGACGATCCCCTTCTGGTTCGTCATCACGCCACGCACGCCGAACATCGTCAGGCCGGGCTCCACGGCGCAGGTCCCCAGGGTGACCCCGATGGACGGAACCTCGGCTGGGAGAGGCGCGGTTTCGAAGCGACGGACGTCCGGTCCCGGGAGAGCTCCCTGCTCGTAGACGCGCCAGGCGTAGGGCTTCCCGAAGGAGAGCCCCTGCTTGACCACGGCCCTGGGTTCGGCCGAGCTGACGAGCTGACTGTGGACGGGAAAGCCGCCCACGAACGGGTCGAGGCTGCCATCGTCCTCGACGATCTCGAGCACGGTGGCCCCCGTGACGCCGGGGATCGCCGGCCACCGGAAACGAGTGTGCGTCTGGGTGATGCGAGCTCCCTCGGCCGGCACGAGGATCTCCTCGAAGGCGACCGAACGCGGCGACGCGCTGGAGGCCTTGGCCTGGAGCTCCACAGGCTCCGGGCGCAGGTCCCCCAGGGGAGCCCGTACTCGCACCGAAAAACTCGAGAGAGGCGCGACGACCTGGGCTCGTGAGATCGGCGTCGGCTGCGGCGGAGTTGCGATCTGGTCGATCGTGTAGGCCAGCACCGAGGAAAGCTCGAAGACGTAGGTGCCCGGCGCTTCGGGTAACGTGAAGCTGCCCTGCGCGACGAGCTGCCCTGCGCCCGATTGGCCGATGCCCGCCTCGACCTGAACCGTTTGCCCCAGGCAGACGCTCATCGTCGGACCGAAACAGGGCCCCTGGACGCCGAAGACGTTCTGGGCTCCACCGATCTGCTCCAGGTTCTTCTTTCCCCGCTCGCCGACTTGAATCCCCCCGTACCCCGAGCCGGTAAAGCTTTGACCCGAGTTCGCGAACCCGGAGGGTCTGTCGAAGCCTTCCATTCCCGCCGGAGCGCCATCAGCCGCGGGTAGGTCGAAGAGCTCGGGATTGCCCGAACCCTGGGAGAGATCGGCCGCTATCAGGGCCAGGCCTTCACTCCCTCCATCCACGAAGACGCGCAGCTCCCAGCGCACCTGGTCCCCTGCATTCCGAGCGCGGCCGTCCTGGGGTGAGGTGAGGGCAACGGTGACCATCGATGTAGTCGAACGAGCGATGGGCTGGGCCCCGCCTGCCAGCGCAGCGAGCCCCAGAATCCCGACACATCGCAACGCCAGGTTGCGCCACCAAACCACCATGGGCGTTCACCTCGACCAGAGCCGGCAACGAATGTGATTCCAGGAACAAGGCTCCCGGACCGGCCTCTACTCTAGCCTCTCCACGGGCTCTCGCCCTCCTCGACAGCGGAGAGACCGACCGCCAGGGCCCAGAAGCCAGAAACCGGAGAGCTGACCAGCATCGCGCCGATCCGTGCATCCAAGAGAGGACCCCGTGCTCACTGGATCGGCCTCGTAGGCATCTGGTTCGGGCGTCGACTTAGAGAGACGCGAGGACTGCGAGCCTGGGCGGGCACCCCGCTCCGACTGGATGCGCGGGCGTTAGGCAGTCCGGGCTAGAACGGCAAGGACTGCCCGGAGGTGCGTGGTGGGCCACACTGGACTCGAACCAGTAACTTCCACGCTGTGAACATGGCACTCTACCAATTGAGTTAGTGGCCCAGCGGGGACGGAGGTTAGTCCGCCCCAGCTGGCTTGGCAAGGTCAGCGGGCGAGCTTCTTGCGGGTGATCTCCCG
>JAUIEE010000506.1 GCA_030428965.1 bacterium
CAGTTCGCTGCTCGGGACCCTGCTCGAGCGGGTCGTCCACGTTCGAGGCGGTGGGCGCGAGGACTACCACCGTGCCCTGGCCGGCTCCTTCTGCGCCTCGATCGACATGGCCCACGCCACCCACCCGAACTACACCGAGAAGCACGACCCTTCCCACCGGCTCTCGATGAACGCGGGCCCGGTCATCAAGGTCAACTCCAACCTGCGCTACGCCAGCGAAGGCGAGACCGAGGCGCTCTTCCAGTCCGCCTGCGAAGCAGCCGGGGTCCCCTACCAGAAGTGGGTCAACCGCACCGACCTGGCCTGCGGCTCGACGATCGGGCCCATCACGGCCGCCCGGCTGGGCATCGGAACGGTCGACGTGGGCGGAGCTCAGCTCGCCATGCACTCCATCCGGGAGATGTGCGGATCCGTGGACCCCGGGCTCATGATCGCCGCCCTGATTCGCTTCCTGGGCTAGAGCGCCGGCGTCCTACCTGGAGTCGGCCTCCCGCTCCCTCCAGGCAGCCAGGGCCTTGAGCTCCCGTTCGGGGGAGAGACCGGCCGACAGCACCTGACGCCTCTCTTGCGGTTCGCCCTGGATCCAGTCCAGGGTGGCGCGCACGGTGTCCGCAAGAGGACGAAAGCTCAGCCCCTGGGCGATGGCTTTGGCGCAGTCGATCGACGTCAGGCCACGCATGGCCCCCTCGGAGGGGATCCAGACCGGAAGATCCGACCAGGCGCGCACCTGTTCCTCCTCGAGGAAGTCGGCCGGGGTCCAGACGAAACGCGCGTCTCCACCGGTCACGGCCTTGCAGCCGTAGAGCAGCTCCTCGACCGACATGGGGCTGGCCGGGCCCGTGGCGTTGTACACCCCCGCGATGCGCCGCTCGAGGACGTCCAGGATCCACTCGGCCAGGTCGCGGACGTCGATGAACTGCACGGGATCCCGCGCGGGGGGCGCCAGGACTTCGCCCCCACGGGCCACGCGCATCGGCCAGTAGGTGAAGCGGTCGGTCTGATCCCTGGGCCCCACGATGAGTCCCGGGCGAACGTGCGCCGCACGACCTGGCATCGCCTCCTCGATGGCCGCTTCACACAGGGCCTTCAGCGGTCCGTAGGTCGTTCCGCCGACCTCTTCCACCGCAGGGTCATCGAGGGTGCCGACCGGCGCACCCTCGTCCATCCCCAGGGTGCTGAACCCGGCGTATACCGAGATCGTCGAGACGAACACGTAGTGCTCCACCTGATCGGCCAGGACCTCGGCCGAGGCGCGCGCAAGGCGCGGCACGTAGGCGGAGGTGTCGATGACCCCGTCCCAGTAGCGCCCCTCCAGGGCGCTCAGCCCCTCGTCGACCTCAGGGTCCCGATTGCCCTTCAGCTTCTCGAGATCGGGGAACAGATGGGAGTTGGTCACCCCTCGGTTGAACAGGGTCATGCGGTGACCGCGCGCCAGGGCCGCCTGAACGACGTGGGGCCCCAGGAAACCGGTCCCGCCCAGGATCAAGAGGTCGAGCGACTCGTGCTCCTCCTGGGCTGGGCCCTCCTGCCCGAGAGCAGCGGAGGCGCTGGAAAAGAGCCCCAGGGAGCTGCCTCCGGCCAGGGCAGCGCGCAGGAAGGAACGACGGGTGGGGATCATGGTGATGGGTCGGATTCCTAGCTAAGGTTCGTCTGGAACCGGAAAGATTCGCGGAGTCTAGCGCAAGGCACGATTCCCCCGAAGCGCATGACGTTCCTCAAATCGATCCTTCCCGTGCGGCCCGGAGAGGGGCGGGCCCTCCTGGGGTCGGCCTGGCTGCACTTCTCGCTCCTGGCCGGCTACTACGTGCTGCGCCCCCTGCGGGAGGAGTTCGGCGCCGAGCACAGGGACGTGCTCGAGTACCTCTGGAGCGGCACGTTCTTCGGCATGCTGATCGCCGCGCCGCTCTACGGGTGGCTCGTCAGTCACTTTCCACGGCGGCGCTTCCTGCCCTACGTCTACCGCTTCTTCCTGGCGTGCATCCTCGGCTTCTACGTCTTCTTCCGCTGGGGCCCCGAGGGCGTCTCCCACTGGGGAGAATGGATCTACTACGTCTGGGTCAGCGTCTTCAACCTGTTCGTGGTCAGTGTCTTCTGGGGCTTTCTGGCGGACATCTTCCGCAACGAGCAAGCCAAACGGCTGTTCCCCTGGATCATGAGCGGAGGCACCCTGGGCGGGATCGTCGGGTCCTGGCTGACGAGCGCCCTGGCCGACAAGATCGCCGCCATTCACCTGTTGCTGCTCGCGGCGCTGTTCCTGGAGAACGCGGCCTGGGCCTTGCGCGGCCTCGACCGTGCGGCCCGTGCCGAGGAAGAGGAGCGGCAAGAGAGCCCGGAAGCTCCCCTGGGGGGTGGCGTGTGGCAGGGACTGAAGCTGCTGGGCCGATCTCGCTACCTGATGGGGATCGCCCTGTATCTGCTCTTGTTCACGACCGCATCGACCTTTCTCTACTACGAGCAGTCGCACATCGTTGGCGAAGCGATCCAAGACCGGGGCGAGCGAACGGTCCTCTACGCGCGCATCAACCTGGCCGTCAACAGCCTCACCCTGCTGTGCCAGTGGACCTTGACCGTCGGGCTCATCCGTCGCTTCGGCCTCAGCCTGCTCTTGATCCTCTTGCCCCTGGTCAACGCGGCCGGCTTCCTCGCCCTGGGGGCTCTCCCGACCCTGGCCGTCTTCGCGACCTTCGAGATCAGCCGCCGCTTGACGAACTTCGCCTTCACGAAGCCGGCGCGCGAGATCCTCTACACGGTCGTCAGCCGCAAGGAGAAGTACCAGTCCAAGCCCTTCATCGACACCGTCGTCTACCGCGGCGGGGACTTCGGAAGCTCCTGGGCGTTCAAGGGTCTCCAGGCCCTGGGCATGAGCCTGGGAGCCCTCGCCTACCTGGCCGTCCCCCTGTCGCTCGCATGGGGCGTCGTGGGCTTGTCCCTGGCCCGTAGCCACCGCAGACTAGCCGCCGACGAATCATGAACCTCGGACTGCAAGATCGGGTCGTCTGGATCACCGGCGCCTCCGGAGGCATCGGCCGGGCCATGGCCGAGGCCTTCGCGCAGGAGGGCTCCTTCCTGGCGCTGCACGGCAACGCCCAACTCCAAGGCCTCACCGCATGGGTCGAAGGCCAGTCGTGGCGCGATCGGGCCCTCGTGGTCGGCGGAGACGTGGCCGACGAGAGGGCCATGATGCAAGCGGCCGAGTCCATCCTCGCACGCTTTGGCCGCATCGATGCCTGCGCGGCCAACGCTGGCGCCTGG
>JAUIEE010000507.1 GCA_030428965.1 bacterium
GCCTGCAGCCCGCAGCCGTAGAACACCAACCACAGCACGAGCATGTGCCAGCAGGCGTCGAGGCTGCCATCCGTCCCGAGCATCCGGTAGATGCCGAGGGCGAGGCCGCACACGAAGGCAGGCGTCAGGCCCCCCACGACGCGGCGCGCGGGCGGCGACCACATCGCCTCGCCGCTGCGGTGCGCCTGCCGCGAGACCAGGGCGAGGGCGAGGGCGACGAGCACGACCGCGACGGCGTACCAGTAGATGCCGAACAACAGCGCCGAGCCCGGCTGCCAGAGCCAGCCGCCGACGCCCGCGAGCAGCCCTCCGACTCCGGAGCTCAGCAGCACGGGAGCGAGGGAGCGCCGGTAGAGCGTGGTGCGCTCGAGGAGGCTGCGGATGACGCGGAGGTTTTCGTCGGCGCGGTGCGTGTCCATGCCGGGACTTTATGTTACAAAGTTTCGCCTGTCAAGAAGAGATCGCCGGGCGGCGCCCGGCGATCTCTTCTTGACGAGGAAAACGGCGCGCCAGGGGGACGCGGCGCAGCCGCGGAGGCCTGGGAGGGACTGGAAGTCCTCCAACTACGAGCCCTTGAGGCCATAGTCCGCGATCTTTTTTCGCACCGTCGTCGGCGAGATTTCGAGGATTCTCGCCGCGCGGGTCACATTCCAGTCCACATGTTCAAGGATATGTCGGATGTGGCGCCGCTCGCACTCGCTGAGGCTGATCAGCGAAGGCTTCTCGTCACCCGGCTTGTCGAGCACCACGTCGAGCAGCACGGCTCCATCGCAGCGCGAGACCGAGCGCATGAGCACGTTTTCCAGCTCCCGCACGTTACCGGGCCACTCATAACCCTGCAGGCGTAGAAGGACCCTTTCGGCCACGCCCTCGATACGCCGCCCCAGGGCGTGGCTGATCCGATGGAGCAGGTGGTCGACCAGAAGCGGAATGTCGCCTTTGCGCTCACGCAGGGGAGGGATGCGAACCGTCTCGACCTTGAGGCGATGGAAGAGGTCGGCACGGAAGTCCCCGCTGTCCACCGCCTGGTCGAGGTCCCGATGGGTGGCGGCGATAACGCGGGCGCGAAGACAGATCGCCTCGTGGCCTCCGACACGCTCGAACTCCCTCTCCTGCAGGGCGCGGAGCAACATTGCCTGCATGGGCGCAGGCATGTCTCCGATCTCGTCGAGGAAGACCGTTCCGTCTTCTGCGACCTCGAAGCGTCCGGCCCGCTGTCGGGAGGCCCCCGTGAAGGCGCCCTTCTCGTGTCCGAAGAGCTCGCTCTCCCACACTCCAGGGGCCAGCGAGGCGCAGTTGACGGCGACGAAGGGCTTGCCGGGAGAGGAGGCTTCGTGGATCGCGCGGGCGACGAGCTCCTTGCCTGTCCCGCTCTCCCCTTGGATCAGCACACCCACCCGGCTCTGGGAGATGCGGGCGACCTGCTTGAGGACACCGATGAGCTGACGATCGCGGCCGACGATCTCCCGAGGCCCGGTGTCCTGGTGTTTCAGGGCGCGGACCTTGACCCGGGCTCGCCTCGAACGGGCCTGGACCTTTTCGATGACCCCGAGCACGGCCTCCATGCTCAGCGGTTTCCGGATGTAGTCGCTGGCCCCTTTCTGGATCGCCGTGATCGTCGCCTCCATGTCCTGGCGTCCGGTGATCATGACCACGGCGGGAGCATCTTCGCTCGCGAGGAGCTGTTCGAGGACACGTAGCCCCGAAATGTCGGGCAGCTGCAGGTCCAGGAAGACCAGCTCGGCGTCTGCGGCCAGGCGCAGGGCATCGCCGCCGCACAGGCCAGTGGCGACCTCGTGGTCCCGCGCCTGGAGCTGGAGCTGGAGGGAGCGGCAGATGGCCTGATCGTCATCGATCACGCAGATCTTCATGTGGCGGGGACTCCCGATCGCGGCAGGGTCAGCGCAAAGACAGCGCCACCCTCCTCGTGGTTCTGGGCGCGGATGGTCCCACCCTGCAAGCGGAGGAGCTTCCGCGCGTTGGCGAGTCCCAATCCGGAGCCGTTCTCCTTGGTAGTAAAGAAGGGCTTGAAGAGTCTGTCCATGTTGTCCTCTGCCAGGCCTGGCCCCCTGTCACGGATCACGATTTGCAGCCGGGCTTCCGAAGCAGGGGAGGCTCGGACCCGCACGTCGACCTGACCGCCCTCGTGCGAGGCCTGCACGGCGTTCTGCAGGAGGTTGGTCAGGGTCTGGCACAGGCGGTCGGGGTCGACGTGGAGCACCTCCCCGGGGAGCTCGTTCTGGACGTTGACCTGCACCCCGCGCTCCTTCAGATCCGCCGAGACGGCCTCGATGGAGGCACGGATCACCTCCTCGAGCGCCGTCGCCCTGCTGTCCATGGGGAGCGGTTTGGCGAAGTCCATCAGATCGCCCAGCATCCTGTCGATGCGGCGGACCTGATCGCTGGCGATGTCGGCGAGCTCGCGGTGGACCTCATCGTCTTCGACCTTCTGGCGCAGGGCCTGCAGGTTCATACACACCGACGAGAGCGGGTTCCTCAGCTCGTGGACGATACTGGTCGAGAGCTCCCCTGCCGCGGCCAGGGAGACGCTCTCGACCAACTTGCGGTTCGACAGCTCGAGCTGGTCGAGCATGCGGTTGAAGGCCGCTCCGAGATCCTGGAGCTCGATGCCTTCGAGCGGCGGTACCCGCTCGTCCAGACTGCCGGAAGAGCCGATTCTCTGGGTCTCCGCGAGCAACCTGTGCAGAGGTCGCGTCAGGCCGCGGGAGACGTGCCGCGAGACCAGGGAGACGGCGAGAAGGCACAGCAGCGCGACGAGCGAGATCTGCCACGCCAAGGAGGAGAGCCACCCGAAGGCGACGTTCCGGTCCCTCTCGACGATGAAGATGGCTCCGAGCTCGGGAATGCGATGGAAGCCCGCGAGGATGGGGGTCCCATCCCAGCCTCGGTAGGAAGCGTTGCCGCTCTCGCCGACGAAGACCCGGTGTGCGGTCTGCGGCACGCCAAGGGTGTCCGCGCCCGTCGAGGAGGCGAGCAGGACCCCGTCTTCGGCGACGAGCAGACTCCGACCTCCGCGGTCGGCCTCGCGGCTCCAGAGGATCGCCTCGAAGCTGTCCGAGAGCTTGGCGGCCGCCAGCAGATAGCCGATGGGCGTCCCCGAGGAGTCCCTGAGCTCGGTTCCCAGACAGACGCAGACGATCCCGTCGTGGGCGTGATGCACCCTGCTCGTCGGCCGGGGATCTTTGGGGAAGTGGGAGCGGATGGTGGTGGTGTCC
>JAUIEE010000508.1 GCA_030428965.1 bacterium
TCTGCGTCGAACTCGCGGTCCAGGGGCTCAGGATGAATGAAGGGCTGGTGCGGATCGTTGAAGTGCAGGAACAGAAAGGTCGGTCCGCCGCGGTGTCCCTCGAGCCACTCGAGGGCCCGGGCCAGGTTCTCTTCGCCCCGGATCATGTCCCGGGGAACGTTGAAAGCCTGATCGAAGCCCTGCTCGTAGTTTCCGTCGAAGAGCGGAACCTTGTAGGCGATCGATTGGGTCGCCCAGCCGCGCGCCTGGAAGTGCTCGGCCAACGTGCCCAGCTCCTCGGGCAAAGGCGTGGCGGGGCCGTAGGAGCTGACGCCGTGCCGCGAAGGCACCAGGCCGGTGAAGATCGAGGCGAACGAGGGGCAGGTCCAGTTGCAGTTCGAGCGCGTCTGGTCGAAGCGCACGCCCTCGGCAGCCAGGCGATCCAGGGCCGGGGTGGTCGCCCGCTCGTAGCCGTAGGCGCTGAGGCGATCGGCCCGAAGGGTGTCGACGGCGATCAGGATGGTGAGCGGATCGTCCTCCCCTGCGGCCGTCTCGATGCGCGGACTGGCCCACAGGGGATGCGGGTCCCCCTTCTCCGAGACCGTTCGGAGGGTCAAGGTTCCTTCTTGCCCGGCCCAGGCGGAAAGGTCCAGGTCCACCTCTTCCCAGGACCATTCCTCCATCTCCGCTCGACGGACCTGATCCAGCAGTCTCGTCGTCTCTCCTCCCGACGGGGTGACCTCGATCTGGAAACGGGCGGCGGCCTTGGGAGGCGTCTCGCGTGCCAGGCCCGTGGCCAGGCGCAAGCGTCCCTCCCCGGGAAAGGTCAGCGGGAAGGCCACGGTCGTCTCCGGCGGCGCGTAGAGCGCCTCGCGCCAGTTGTAGTTCCCCTGATCGGGTTCCCCCCGGAGGGACCCTCCCGGTGAGGGCAGCGGCAAGAGCCAACCCTCCTTGTGCATACCGACGTCCGGATCCGCGCCGCGAGCCAGGTCCTGGCCTTGGAGAAGACGCATGCGTTCCTTGCGCGAGGGAAACACCTCCCGCAACTCAATGTCATCGAATCCCATCGCTCGCCCCGGGGCCCCGGAGTCACCGATGTGGGGTCGGATCAGGACCACCAGGGAGCGCGTACGGGGGGTCGGATAGAAGCTCGTGCTGTCGCGCTGCCAGGAACCGTCGGCCCTCGGGCGGGGCACCGGCAGGCTGTGAACCTTCAGCGCCTCCCCGCGTCCGGCCAGGAAGTAGTCCCGCGCACCGAGCGAGGTGTCTTCCAGGTCCTGCCGGGACTCCACCACGTAGAAGTCGCAGAAGGCCGAGCCCTCCACGCGAACGGAGCGCTCGAAGTGATAGAAGGCATCGGGGTTGACCGGCAAGATCCAGCCCATGGCCGCGTCGTCGCGGTCGCCGACGCCCTCGAGGCGCAGGTAGCTGCCTCCTTCCCCCTCCACCACGCTGGCCTCGGAGGCGGTGGGCCATCCGGCAAAGCCCCAGTCGAAACCATCGAATCCCTCCATCAACAGGACGTCTCCGTCGGGATCCTCGAGCTCCGTGAGCTCGCGCGCCGGCGTCAGCCCCAGGAGTGGACTCGCGATCTTCGCCTCGCCGAGCCGGTCCAGGAGCCGGATGGCCCCCCCCAGGCCCTCTTCCTGCGGGTCGGCCCTTCCGGATCCCCCCACGCACATCACGGTCGAGAAGAGGCCCCAGGCGAGTCGGGTCGGCGTACGCGCAGTCATGTCTCCCCTCCCGGGCAGCTTTGGGGCGCCCCGATGCGAGCAAAGGGGATCGCCATGAACGGAGTCCTTCCTGGCTTATACGGAAAGCTCTCCGGGCCGTTTCACCGAATCGAAGAACCGCCACGCGGAGAGGTCCGGCAACCGGCCCGAACCCAGGGTCCGTGCGCGCCCCTCCTTCAGCAGGAGGACGCTGGGCGGAGCTTTGCTAGGCTGACTTCCATGGCGGGTGCCAGCTGCTTCCGTTCCCCGGCGTCCCGACGGAGCGCGCTGATCCGGACCACTCTCGGGCTGGGACTCCACGTCTCCGTGGGGCTCGTCCTCACGGTCTCCCCCCTCCGCTGCCTCGTCGAGGCGCTCGCCATGGTCGCCCTCGGCGCTTGGCTCCTGCGCAGGACTCCCGAGCTCGCCGTCGTGGTCACGGCGGGCGGCAGCCTGTTTCGGGTCGCTGCCTACGCCTCGAACCCGGACCCCACGAGTGGGCGCCTTTCCATCGGCATCTGTCTGGCCGGCTGCGCTGCTTTCGTGCTCCTTCTTTGGCCCCATGCCCGCAGGACCCGAGTTCTCCGCTGGGCCCTGGGCACGTCTCTTGCCGCCTGCTCGCTCCTGGGAGCCTTCTTGATCGGTGAGACCCTGGCGAGGGGCCGCCTTCCCGACGTCTACTTCGTGGCTCCTCTGCCGGACAGCGAAGCGGACACGGTCTACGCGAACGACCCGGACCTGGGGCATCGCTTCTCGCCCCGCTTCCGTGGTCGTTTCCTGCATCCCGAGTTTCGTGGCGAGATTCTCGCCACCAACGAGCTCGGCTTTCGCTGTCCCGACTGGGGAAGAGAGAACACGGAGCCGCAACGACCCAGGCCCTTCGGTGCGCGGGAGAGTCGAACGGCCCGTCGCCTGCTCCTGTTCGGTGACTCGATCTCCGTGGGCCTCGGTGTGGATTGGAGCGAGAGCCTGCCGGCCCTCCTGGAACGAGGGCTGTCCTCACCCGGAGAGCGCTGGTCGGTCTTCAATGCCTCCGTCCCCGGCTACTCGGTCGCCCACCACCTGCTCTTGTTTCCCGACCTGTCGCAAGAGGTCCAGCCGGATCTCGTCATCGCCGTGCTCTACGACGGCAACGACCTCCTGGAGGCCCGCGCCCTCACGCACGAGCGTACGGGAACCCGGCTCTTGGAGGAGCCGCAAGGCGAGGTCGAGAGCCTCCTCGCCCGAAGGGACGAACGCTGGAGGCCGACCCTGTTCGAGCGGGCCTACTGGTTCCGTGCCTCGCGACTGTACCCGTGGGTCGATACGGCCATCACCTCCCGTCTGGGGATCGCTTCCCCGATTCATTCGATCAACGACTTCCTCCTGCGCTCCATGCGGCGTGAGCCCGATCCACAAGTCCTCGGCGCGCGCAGGATCTGGAGCGCCGCGATGGCGGAGCTCGCACGGTCGTGCCAGGAAGCCGAGACGCCGTTTCTGGTGGTTCGCATCCCGACCAAGCTCCAGGCGGAGCCACGCTCCGC
>JAUIEE010000032.1 GCA_030428965.1 bacterium
TTCTTCATGACGCTGCGCGGCCAGTGGGGAGCGCTGCGGACGAACCTGTCGATCCGCTGGTTCTACGCCGGCGCGATCATGTACTTCCTGACCTGCCTGCAGTGCTCCTTCCAGGTCACCTGGACCTTCCAGAAGATCATCCACTTCACGGACTGGGTCGTCGGCCACGCCCACATGATCATGTTCGGCACGTTCACCTTCTGGATGTTCGGCGTGATCGACTGGCTGTGGCCCCGCATCGTGCGCAAGGAGTGGTACAGCCCCGGGCTGCGCGCCTGGCACTTCTGGCTGTCCACCATCGGAATCGCGGTCATGTTCCTCGACCTGACCATGTCCGGCCTGATCCACGGCTTCATGCAGCGGGACCTCAACCCCTGGATGGACATCATCGACGCCTCGGTGCCCTTCTGGTGGGTGCGCACCTTCTCGGGAGCCATGTTGATCTCCGGCCTTCTGTGCACGCTCTACAACATGCTGATGACCGCGCGCAGCAACGTCCCCTACGACGAAGAAGCCCACCTCGTCCCGGCCCCGGCCTCGGCCCAGTAGGAGCCCCCCATGGAGAAGTTCTACACGCTGTTCTTCGTTGCCGGCATCGGCTGCTTCGTCATCGCCATCACCCTGAGCATGGTCTTCCCGTGGATGACCCTGCACAGCTACCACGACATGGAGTTCCAGACCCTCGAGCAGCTGGCCGCGGAGCCGAGCAAGGAATTCCGCCAGCTCCAGGAGCAGTTCCCCGAGGCCTTCGACGGAGCCTTCGGAGACGTCAGCCCCGAGTCCTACGCCGAGGCCCTCCAGCTGGGTCGCGACCTCTACGTCGATCAGGCCTGCTGGCACTGCCACAGCCAGTACGTCCGCGTGGTGTCCAACGAGACCCAGCGCTTCGGGCCCCCCTCGGTCGCCCAGGAGTATCAGAACGCCTTGAACCAGCCGCACCTGTGGGGAACCCGCCGGGTCGGCCCGGACCTCACCCGCGAAGGGGGCAAGCGCACGAACGACTGGCACATCGCGCACCTCGTCAACCCGAAGGACATCCTGCCGAATTCGGTCATGCCTTCGTACGCCTACTACTTCGAGCAAGACGGAACCCCCAGGAAGAAGGGTTTTGCCCTGGTGACCTACCTCCAGTGGCTCGGCACCACCTACAAGGAGGCCGCGCAATGAAGGCCAGGTCCGGCTCCGCGAGCAATCTCGTGCTCGGGTTCTTCGTACTCGCCATCACCCTGGCGGGCTGCATGTTCTTCTACAAGCTGTTCGCGTTCCTCACGACCATCCGCAAGGACGAGCTCGCGGGCTTCGCCTTCGATCCGATCCTGGTCTACGGCTTCGTGGCGGTCGGCTTTCTGTGCCTTCTGGCCTGGGCCTTCCTGAGCGGACAGTTTCACGACATCGAGCGCCCCAAGCGGGACATGCTCACCCGCTTCGACGAGCAGGAGCGCCTGGAGTTCGGAGAGGAGACCTCGCGATGAACCCGACGATTCCCAGCCATGAACCGGGGGACGCCGAAGCCCAGAAGTTCGGCTACGGCAAGGGCGGCGTGCCCTGGCTGCTGCTCCTGTTCTACCTCAGCTTCCTGACGTTCTTCGTCTGGTACGTGCTCGAGTATCAACTCCCCGACTACCTCGAACAGGGGCCGGTGGCCCCCACCCAGGCCGAAGAGGCGCGTTGAACGGAGACGGGGAGCGCAGGCGCGGCGAGTGCAAGCAGTGCGGTCTCCCCGTCGGACGCCGGGGGCGGGCCTTCTGCTGCGGAGGCTGCCAGCTGGCCCACAGCCTCCTGGCGGGCAAGGTGGCCTCGGATCGTCCCGCCTCCGACCAGCTCCTGGCCCGGGTCGTGGTCTCGGCCTTCCTGGCCATGGGCGTCATGGCCTGCTCGCTGTCCCTGTACGGCATGGAGGGGGCCGTTTCCCAGGAGTCGGGCCAGGCCCTGCGCGGGCTCCTGCGGCTCGGGGCCCTGGCCCTCTCCCTCCCCGTGGTGCTGCTGCTCGGACTTCCCCTCGGCCGCGTCGTCACCGGCATCGATCGGGGACTCACCGTCGACGGACTCGTCTTCCTGGGAGTCAGCGCAGCCTGGGCGGCCTCCCTCTGGAACACGATCTTCGAAGGCCCGGCCGTCTACTTCGAGACGGCGACCATGGTGCTCGTCTTGTACTCCACCGGCCGCTGGCTGGACGTGCGCGCTCGCGAGGTGGCCCGGGATCGCCTGGGCAGCCTGGCCCTCGAACGCCGGGAGCCGGCCCTCTTGCTGGACGAACGGGGCGAAAGCACGGTGGAGCTCGAACGGATCCGAGTCGGAGACCGCATTCGGATCCGACCCGGCGCCTCGATCCCGATGGACGGCACGGTCCTCTCCGGATCCGCCTTCGTCGACACCTCGAACCTCACGGGCGAACAGGAACCCAGGAGCGTCGGTCCCGGACACCAGGTCCACGCGGGAACGCTCAACCTCGACGGCTCCCTGGACGTCCAGGTGAGCGCCGCGCTCGGTGAGCGCGTGGTCGACGAGGTCGAGCGCATCCTGGGCAACCTCTCGGCGGGCCAATCCCGCTGGGTCCGCCTGGCCGACCGCCTCTCGGCCGCGTTCCTGCCGCTGGTGCTGCTGCTGGCCCTGGGGACGGGGCTCTACCACGGGAGTCGAACGGGGCTCGAGGCCGGTTGCCTGCATGCCCTGGCAGTACTCCTCATCGCTTGCCCCTGCTCCCTGGGACTGGCCACGCCCCTCGCGTTCTGGATCGCCCTCGGTGAAGGCTGGAAGCGCGGTCTCCTGATCCATGGGGGCGAAGTCCTGGAGCGCATCCATCGGGTCCAGCGCCTGTACCTGGACAAGACGGGCACCCTGACCACCGGCGCGATGAAGCTCACGAGCGTCACGCCCGCGCCCTGCCTCTCGAGGCTCGATTGCCTGCGGCTGGCCGCCTCCCTGGAGGCGCACAGCGAGCACCCCATCGGGCGCGCTCTCGTGAACGCCTGGAAGCGCGAGGGGGAGCGGGATCTGTTCGACGTCGAGGACTTCCGGGCCTTGCCCGGGCGCGGCGTGCAGGGGCGCATCGAGGGTCGATCCTACCGCATCGGTCGCGGCACGAAGGAAGACCACAGCGGCCGGAGCGACGACGAAACGCGCATCGAGCTGATGCGGGGAGAGGAGCTCCTCGGCACCTTCGGGCTGGTGGCCGAGTTGCGCCCGGAGGCTCGGGAAGTCGTGGCCCGGCTGCGCGACCTCGGCCTGTCCCCCACCATCCTGACCGGCGATGCGGCGGGACCTTCCCGCGCCCTGGCCGACAGGGTCGGCGCCCCCGTGGAGCACGGGCTGTTCCCGGCGGACAAGGTGCGCAGCCTGCGTCGCTCGGAGCAGCGTGTCGCCTTCCTCGGGGACGGCTTGAACGACGCTCCGGCCCTGGAGGCGGCGGACGTGGGCATCTCCATGCCCGACTCTTCCTTCGCGAGCCTCGAGTCGGCATCGGTCAATCTGATGCGCGACGACTTGAAGCTCGTTCCGAGCCTGTTCGAGCTGTCCCGCAAGGCGATCGGTGTCGCCCGGGGCAACCTCCTCTGGGCGTGCGTCTACAATGCCGTGGGCCTGGCCTGGGCCGTCTCGGGGCGACTGACGCCCGTCCTCGCGGCTACCGCCATGGTCCTCTCGAGCCTGTGTGTCCTGTTGAACTCGGGACGGCTACGCTCGGTGCTTCCCCCCACGCCGGCCGAGCCCCACGAGGCTCCGGCGACGACCCTCGGCCCCTGGAAACCCGAGCCTGCCTGATGCCTGTAGGAGCCAGACGCAATCGCACCCTGTACGGCCTGGCCTCGAAGATGGCCGGCGTGCACCGCTACACCAAGATCCGCTGGGGCGTGGGGATCACGCTGACGATCCTCGTCGCCCTGCTCCCCCTGACGAACACCCTGCGCATCGATCTGTGGTCGAACCGCAGCGCCTGGCTCGGGGAAGAGGTCGGCCTGGTGGAAGCGCTCAAGGCCTTCGCCTTCCCCTTCCTGGCCATCAACGTGGGAATCATCCTGGCGAGCCGCTTCCTCGGCCGCTGGCTGTGCGGCTTCGTCTGCCCGATCGGAAACCTCAACCGCCTGCAGGAGTGGTTCGACTGGCGCCTGCGGCGCGGCCGCTGGAAGCACCTGGCCAGCGTGGTCGTCTTCCTGGCCTGCCTGCTCCTGGCCGCGATCACCTTCAGCTTCTGGGTCGACTGGCGCGTCTTCACCCAGGGGTCCGGCACCGCCGTCACGGTGGCCTCCCTCTTCCTGGCCGCCACCACGCTGGTGATCTTCGGGGTCGTGCGCGGTCTGGGCATGCGCTTCTGCAGGGACTACTGCCCTTCGGGCGTGTACTTCGCCGTGCTCGGACCCGAGAGCCACACCGGGGTCGAGTTCCGTTTCCCGGAGAACTGCACCGATTGCCACGCGTGCGAGAACGCGTGTCCGGTCGACCTCGAACCGCGCAAGATGGCGGAGGCAGCCACGAGGCCGGGGACGGGCTTCTACCCGGACGGGCTGTCGAACTACGCCAATTGCCTGCGTTGCGGAGACTGTGTGGCCGTCTGCGAAGTCACCGCGGAGGGTGAAGAGTGCGAAGACACGCCGCTCCAGCTGGGCTGGATTCGAGGGGAGTCCGACACGGGCGTCGAGGAGAAGGCCTCGCCGTGAGCGCAGGAGTCGTAGCCCCGCTCCTGGCCCTCGGTCTCCTGGGGTCCTTGCACTGCGCGGGCATGTGCGGCGGCTTTGCCCTCTTGATCGGATCGAAGGTCGAAGCGGGCACCTCGCTCCTCTTCCGCCAGAGCTGCTACGTGCTGGGCAAGGCGGTGACCTACGCCGTCCTCGCCCTGCTGTTGACCCTGGGCTTGGCCGAGGTCCAGCGCAGCGCTCTGCCGGACGTCCAGAGGTGGCTCGGCTGGGTGGCCGGCGTGGTGCTCCTGGCCCTGGGACTGTCCACCCTCGGCCTCCACGCCCCGGGCCTGGCCCATCGGCGTCCCGGCTACCGCTGGCTCGTGACGAGGGGGCAACGGCTGTTTCAGGCCACGGGCTCCCTGCCGGGCGGCCTGGGAGCGTTCGCGACCGGAGTGCTCAACGGCCTCTTGCCCTGCGGCCTCTCCTGGGGAGCGTTGCTCATCGCCGCCCAGCACTCCGCTCCCCACGCCGTGCTGGGTGCCCTGGCCTTCGGGCTCGCGACGGCCCCCAGCCTGATCCTGGTGGGAACGCTGCCGCGACTGCTCGAGCCCGGACTGCGTCGCAACCTGCGTCCCGTGCTCGGGGTGACGCTGCTCGTGTTCGGCGGCCTGACCCTGCACCGCACGCTCAGCATCGATCCGGCGGCCCCGAATCCGCATCCGGCCTGCTGCGCGGGCGGGTAGACCTCTCGCCTGTCACCCCTGGACGAGGGCACATCGGGACTCCTGTTCTCGGGGCGGCAAGACCCGAGTTGAAACGTCGATCTCCAGCACCCTCGCGCATCACGAGGTGTTCCAGCGCGACGACTCTTGGTACATCTTCCCCTGTGGCCCTGCTCCAGGTGGACCGACTCGAGCTCCCGGGATTGAAGCCGATTCGCTTTCACCTGGACCCCGGGCAGTGCCTCGCCGTGATGGGGCCCTCGGGCTGCGGAAAGACCCTGCTCTTGCGTGCGATCGCGGACCTCGACCCCAACCAGGCGGAGATCTCCCTGGACGGAGCTTCGCGGGGATCCTGCACCGCTCCCGAGTGGCGACGAAGAGTGACCTACGTGCCTTCCGAGTCAGGATGGTGGTCGAGCACGGTCCAGGGCCACTTTCGAAGCTGGCCTCCGGCCTCGCTCTCGCGCCTCGGCCTGAACGCCGCGTTCGGCCCTCGCCTGGTCGGAGAGCTCTCCACGGGGGAGAGGCAACGCCTGGCCCTCCTGCGCAGCCTCGAACACGGACCTCGGGTCCTGCTGCTGGACGAGATCACCTCGGGCCTGGACACGGACGCGACCCACGCCGTCGAGGAGCTGGTCGCGGACCTGCGCACCCGGGACGTGGGCGTTCTGTGGGTGACGCACGATGCCGAACAGGCGCGACGCGTCGCCCCCCGCAAGCTCTCGATCTCCAACGGCGAGGTCATCGAGGAGCCGCTCGCGTGACGACGATCCCGATCGACACCACCGACCTCCTTCTGGCCGCCAGCCTGGTCCTCATCAACGGCGGCCTGTCCCTCTTCCTGCAGCTTGGACTCACCGGCCAGATCGTCGCGGCTGCTCTGCGCATGGTCGTGCAGCTGGTCCTGGTGGGATGGGTCCTGGCGGCCCTGTTCACCAGCGGCTCCCCCTGGGCCACGGCCGCGGTCGCCCTGGCCATGGTGCTGTTCGCGGGACGGGAGATCCTGGCCCGCCAGGACAGGCGTCTGAAGGGCTGGTGGTCCTACGGACTGGGTACCGTGTGCATGCTGCTCGCCTCCACCCTGGTCACGCTCTATGCCCTTGGAACCCAGCTGCGCCCCGAGCCCTGGTACGACCCGCGCTACTCCCTGCCCCTGATGGGCATGGTGCTGGGCAACACGATGACGGGCATCAGCCTCGGGCTCCACGGACTCACGACGGGACTGAGTCGAGAGAAGCTGGCCGTCGAGGCCCAGCTTGCCCTGGGCGCGACTCGCTTCGAAGCCGCTCGTCCGGTGATCCGCTCCGCCCTGCGTTCGGGCCTGATGCCGATCATCAACTCGATGGCGGCGGCCGGCATCGTCTCGATACCCGGCATGATGACGGGACAGATCCTTGCTGGCGCCGACCCGATCTTGGCCGCCCGCTACCAGATGCTGATCCTGTTCCTCATCGCCGGCGGCACGGCCCTTGGGAGTGTCTCGGCCGTATTCGGTGGCGTCTGGCGGCTCACCGACGAGCGCCACCGCCTACGGCTGGACCGGCTTTCCTGAGGCCGGAAGGGCACCTAGGCCCGTGCCGCCTTGGCCTTGAGCAGGCCCTTCAACAGCCCGCGCACGAAGGGAACCATCCCTTCGGGACCCGACTCTTTGTCCTTCATGTGGACCGTGGTCGACTGACTGACGCTGAAGACGTGCTGGATGATCTCCAGCCTCAGAGCGATGTCCATGCCTGCCCCCAGCACGACCAGCTCCACCGGACCTGCGGCGAAGGCCGCCTGGACCTCGGCCAGGTTCGTTGCGGTGTGGAGGCGAATCTCGTCCTCGGGAATGCCCTTTTGAATGCGCTCGCCCAGGTCCTTCTTGCGGCTGACCAGAAGTACGTTCGCTGCCATCCTTCTTCCTCCAGAGCCAAGTTTAGGGGGGATCGGTGCGCCGGCGGTCGACGCGGTGCTCATCCTAGCGAGCGGCAGGGCCAACGGATAGCGCTCCGGGCGCGCCGCTACGCGTCGGACTGAATCTGATCCACGAGGGCTTGGAACTGAGCTTGGCGATCGGCGTCCGAGGACGACCGGCGCCCGGCCCGAAACCCGTCCAAGGCCTCGAGGGCCACCGATTCGGCACCCTCGACATCCCCGGCACGCCACAGGGAACGGGCCAGACCGAGCTCGAAGATCGAGAAGAGCTCATGGATTTCTCCCAGGGCGTCTTTGGTGCGCCAATAGCCCTCGTCGTACATCTCACAGGCGCTCTCGAAGTCGCCCCGTAGGGTAGCGACACGGCAGAGCTCGTAGAAGGAGCGCAAGGTGCGGTCGTGATCGGGACCGAGCGCCTCGACGCGCCGATCGTGCACCTCCCTCAGGAGCGGTTCGGCGACATCCAGGTTGCCCAGGTCCAGCTCCAAGGCGCCCACGTTGCCCTTGGCTCCAAGCAGAAACGGGTCATCGCTCTGTGTCGTCCTCTCCAGCAGCTCCAGCGCTTCTCGCATGTAGGGCGCCGCCAGGTCCTTGCGGTTCGAGCGATAGTGGATGGCCCCCAGGTTGCTGAGCGCGGTGATCGTATCCGGATGCTCCGGCCCGAGGACGCGGCGACTGATCGCGACCAGCTTCTCGAGCTCTTGCACCACGTCCTCGGTCTTGCCCTGGCCGTGCAGAGCCAGGGCCAGGTTGTTGCGGACGCGAATGGACTGGGGATGCTCCTCCCCCCGCTCCTGGACCCACCCTTCGAGCGCCTTGCGGTAGACCTGTTCGGCCTCCTCCAAGCGACCGGATTCTTGCAGCAGTCCGCCTAGATAGCTCTGCGTCACGAGGACGTCCTCGTCCTGGATTCCCGCGCGCTCGTACTCGGACAGGGCCTCACGCAGGCGCGCCTCTCCCTCCTCGTAGTCCCCCATCGAAATGGCCAGCCGAGCCTCCTGGGCCAGGAGACGTAGCTGATGCTCGCTCTGGGAGTCGCCCTCGTCCTCCAGCAGCCGACGCTCGGCCTCCAGGGATTCGCGCGCCTGGTCGTAGCGCCCGCGCTCCACGTACAGACTGGTCAGATCACTCAACGACTCGAAGCGACGCTGCCAGTCCACGCTGTCCACGTCCAGCAAGCTGGCCGCCGCGGTGAGGTGCTTCTCCGCCGGCTCTTGTTCACCGAGGCTGGCGTAGGAGCGCCCGATCACCAGGTGCAGCCAGCCACGCATCTCGGTCCGGTCCTGGAAGCGACCGTCGATGTTCCTGCCCGCCTGGTCCAAGAACTCCACCATCGACAGGTCCCGGCCGCCTTCGCTCGGAGAAGGAGAGGCGAGACTGTCGACCAGGAACGCGAGCATCTCGTCGGACTGGGCCGCTTGAACGACCGCCCGCTCGCGCTCGAACTGTGCGGCTTCCTCGGCGTCCAGGGCCCGCTTGAGACCCAGGCCGAGACCGGCCAGCCCCAGCAGGATGGCGCAGGCCACGATCGCACCGGCCATCACCCAGAGCCGGTGACGGGCCACGAACTTGCGCATGGTGTAGCCGTAGCTCGGCGGTGTGGCCTGGACCGGCTCCTGGCGCAGGAAGCGTTCGAGGTCGGAGGCGAAGGCCGAGGCCGAGGGATAGCGCCGCTCGGGCTCCTTGGCCATGGCTCGCGCGACGATCCAGTCCAGATCCTCGGCCAGTCCGGTCTTCAGGCTCGAAGGGCGCACGGGCTCTTCCTCCCGCAGAACCCTGGCCATCTCGGGGATGGAAAGGCCCTCCAGGTGATAGGGGTGGCGCTCACACAGGAGCTCGAACAGGAGCACACCGAGGGAGTAGACGTCACTGCGGACGTCGACCTCGGCCGGACGCCCCCCCAGCTGCTCGGGGCTCATGTAGCGCAGCGTACCGACCAGCTCTCCTTCGCGCGTGAGCTCGAGGCTGTGCTCGAAGGAGGCGTCGATGCGCCGCCCCACGCCGAAATCGATGATCTTGACCCTGCCCTGGGGATCGACGAGGACGTTGGCCGGCTTCAGGTCGCGGTGAATGACGCCGCGCTGATGCCCGTGCTGAACGGCCTCGAGCACCTGCTGGAAGAGCCGCAGTCGCGCATCGATGGTCACGTTGCGGTTGCGTGCCCAGCGACTCAGGGGCTCGGCCCCCTCGACGTACTCCAGGGCGAACCAGGGCGTACGGCCGACCTCCCCTTCTTCCTCCAGGACCCCGGCTTCGTAGACCTGGGCGATGCCGGGGTGGTGCAGGCGGCCCAGGAGCTCGGCCTCGTAGCGGAAGCGCCGCTCGGCCGAGATCGAGCCCAGCCCCATGCGCATCATCTTGAGGGCAACCTTGCGGCGCGGCTCATCCTGCACCGCCTCGAAGACGATGCCCATGCCCCCCGAAGCCAGGACGCGCTCGATGCGGAAGCTCCCCACCCTCTCCCCGACCCAATCGCGCTCGTACCCCATGCGCGGCAGGGTGTCTCGAACGTTCCCGATCGGCGTCTCCAGGAAGCCCGAGCAGACGCTCTCCACGGCCAGGAGGCGCTCGACTTCCCTCCGATAGGACTCCTCCTCGGGTGGAAGAGAATCCAACAGGGCCCGACGGGCCGAGATGGGCATCCCGGAGGCCTGCTCCAGGAGATCGCGCACCCGCGACCAGTCCTCAGCCTTCATCTTCCCGGGCCCCTTCCAGCTCGGCGCGCAGCCACAGCCGCGCCGTGCGCCAGCCGCGCTCCACGGTCGCCGTGGACATCCCCAGGACCTCGGCGGTCTCCGCGATGGTCAATCCGCCGAAGAAGCGAAGCTCGACCAGTTGACTCAGGGCAGGATCCAGCTCGCCGAAGCGCGTCAAGGCCTCGTCCAAGGCCAGGAGGTCGAAGGAACGTTCGTTCGACCAGACCAGCCCATCGGTCCAATCCACGCGCTGCCGATGGCCACCGCGCCGCTGGGTCTTGCGCGCCCGGGCATGGTCCACGAGGACCGATCGCATGGCCTTCGACGCCACGGCCAGGAAGTGCCGTCGATCCTGCCAGTCCTGATTGCCGTCGAGCCCCAAGCGCAGCCAGGCCTCGTTCACCACGGCGGTGGGCTGCAAGGTGTGCCCGGAGGGCTGCCCGCGCATCATCTTGGCCGCTCGTCCGTACAGGTCCTCGTAGACCGCGGAGAACAGCTCGTCCGCGGCCTGCACGTCGCCGCCGTGAGCCCTTCGAAGCAGCTGGGTTAGGGGTTCGGCATCCAAGAAAGGACCTCTGCGCCACCTGGAGTGGCACGCGTTCCATTCTTCGAGAAGGCCGGAGATCTGACAAGGCACGAGGACCATGGGGCACCGAGGCGGCTCTGCTCACGACACGAGAACGGTGCCGCGCCCCCATCAGAAAAAAATTCGAGGCCCCGGCGAGCTCCGTCTCCGGCCGGTGAAACGCCTGCGCCGAAGTCCGCTCAGCCGTCGGTTCCGTGGTGAGCGTGAGGATCGCCCTGGGCCTCGCCCAGGGAGTGCGCCGCGAGGCCGAGCTCGGACCAGGTCCGGGCTCCTTCCCGAATGGCCAGGAAGCGATCGAGGGGGACGTCCTCGAATCGCGAGATCGTACCGCCGGTCGGCCAGGCGACCTCCAGCACCCGAATGCGCTCCGCCCTTCCTAGGCCGAGCTCGACCTGCAGACTCGAGGAGCCGAAGCTGCCCCCGGTGCCGACCACGCGGTGGATCTCGCGCGCCTGGTCGCCCTCTTCGACGACGACCTTCACACGGGCGCCTACACCGAAGCGGTTCGACTGCACGCCCTCGAGCCGCAGGCACAGCCAGCGGTGGTCGCCTCCGGGATTCTCGAACAGGATGTTCTGATAGACGTCCCCGCTGTAGGCACCGCCCATCACGGCGTAGACGTCCTCGTCTCCGTCGTTGTCGATGTCACCGAACGCGATCCCGTGACCCTTCTGGACGTTCCCGAATCCTCCGGCCGTGGTGACGTCCTGAAAGCTCCGGCCCCCGTCGTTGCGCAGCATCACGTTGGGCACCAAGGTCTCGAACGAGGGATCGCCCGTGCCGAAGTACATGTCCAGGAAGCCGTCGTTGTCCAGATCGCCGAAGTTGGCTCCCATCGCCAGGATGACCTGGTCGAACCCCATGGCGCGACTCACGTCGTCGAAGCGGCCGTCGCCTCGGTTCTGGAACAGACGCGGACGTTCGGCATCGGTCGGCATTCCCAGGAGGTCGGAGACCACCTGCCCGAGGGCGGACTCTCCGAAGCCGGCGAAGCTCGAGACCTGGATGTCCAGCCATCCGTCGTTGTCGTAGTCGAAGAACCACGTCGGGAAGCTGCGCAGGGGCTGGGCCACCCCGGCCGCGCTGGTCACGTCCGTGAAGCCCTCGACCGGCCCGTCGTTTCGATAGAGCGTGTTCGTCTCGTAGAACTGGGACAGGTAGAGGTCCAGGTCTCCGTCGTTGTCGTAGTCGCCCCAGGCACTGCCCTTGACGAAGCCGACGTGGTCGAGCCCGACGCCCTGGGCCGCATTGCGGAAGGTCCCGTCCCCCTGGTTGTGAAAGAGCTCGCACGGGTGCGGATCCCCGCGGCGAGACTCGTTGCCGATGAAAAGGTCCAGGGTGCCGTCGTTGTCGTAGTCCCCCCAGGCCGCGTTCTGGGTCGGGTGAAAGCTCAAGACCCCCGCAGCCTCGGTGCGATCCTCGAAGCGACCCTCCCCGCGGTTGCGCAGGAGCGAGTTGGGGTGCTGGCCGTCCTTGCCCAGCCAAGCCCCACGCAGGACGAGCAGATCGACGCGGCCATCTCCGTCGTAGTCGGCATGGTTCAGGTTGAGCCCGCCGCGTTGGCCGCCTAGCCCGGCCAGCTGTGAACGCTCTTCGAAGGTCCCCTTCCCGGTGCTCTCGAAGTAGCGCATCGGGTCCCCCTGCCCCCAGGAGGTCGTGACGATATCGAGATCTCCATCGCCGTTGAAGTCCTCGAGAGCGACGCCCCCCGAAGCGGCGACCTGGGCCACGCCGGCTCGCACGGCGACATCTCGAAAGCGCCCGAGGTCGAACTCGGACTCGAAGGCGCCGGGCGGAATCCTCACCTCGTCGGGCACTCCTTGGGGGTACTGCCCCAGGGTCATGTGCGCAATGTTCAGGAGCCAGCGGTAGCTCAGGTTCTCCGGATCGGAAGCCAGCAACTCCTGGTAGATGCCGAGGGCCATGCGCGATCCGTGCGGCAAGACGTGGACACCGTCCCCCTGGATCGGAAGGAGACAGGAGTCGACTCCGTGGTTGGCGATGCAGTTCTCCTGCTCCCCCAGGCGGAGGTAGGCCACCGCAAGCAACCGCTGCAGCTGAGCCCGCGAGGCCGCATCCAGCTTGGCCCCACCCCCGGCAGCCCGCTGAAGAGCCTCGAGGCCTGCGATGGCCTCCTCGGTCCGGCCCGCCCTCAGGAGCTGGGTGGCCAGGCGAAAGCGAAGCTCGGGGTTCTCCCGGGACGTGCCCTCGAGCCGGCGCGACAGGTTGCCGACGAGCACGTCGTTGCGGTAGGGGTTCATCGAGCGCACCGCGGCCTCCAGGTAGGCCGGAGGCTGCTCCGGAAGCTCGGGCTCTTGCTTCGAACAGGCCAGAGCAAGGATCAGGACGGACAGCACACGCTTCCGACCTGACCTACGCCGGCCTCCGGCTTCCCGGTGCGCACCTTCCCCGACCTGCGCCGACAATCAGGACCCCTCGGACTCATCCTTGTCCGGAAGATCCATGTGCTCCTTGTAGTCGATGGCGTAGTCGGGAGCCTCCCCCCCTTCCCCTTTGAGGAAGTGGTCGAACCAGCGCAGCATCCGCAGGCTGTAGTCGAAGCGCGCGCCGGCCCTGCGGTTGCCGTGCCCCTCACCCGGGTACTCCACGAGCCGCACAGGTCCCTCGCCCCTGAGCTTGACGTGGCGATACATCTCCCGGGACTGCCCGGGATCGACACGGGGGTCTTCCTTACCGTGCAGGATCAACAGCGGGGTCTTGTTGCGGTCCGCATAGAAGATCGGGCTGCGCTCGAGGAAGAACTGCCAGTCCTCCCAGGGGCGCTTCATCGCGTGCACGAGGTGCTCCTCGTCGGGGATGTCGGTCGTGCCGACCTTCGAGATCTTGTTGCTGATTCCGACGAACATGACCCCGGCCGCGAAACGGTCGGAGTAGAACGTGGAGAACCAGGCCGTGGCGTACCCCCCGTAGGAACCTCCGGTGACGCCGACGCGATCGCGATCGGCGATGCCCTGGGCGATCAGGTAGTCGACCCCATCCACGACGTCGTCGAACTCCTTACCCGCGGGATCCCCCTGGCTCAGCTTCAGGTAGGCCAGGCCGCGTCCGGTGCTGCCCCGGTAGTTGGGGTAGAAGACGGCGTAGCCCTGGGCGGCGGCGATCTGGCCGGGATAGGAGTAGCTCGTCAGCCAACCGTTGGAGATGTGGGCTTCGGGGCCTCCGTGCACGCCGACGATCAGGGGCGCGGGCCCCTGGGCGTCCCGCGGGTGGATCAGGATGCCTTCGACCTCCACGCCGTCCCTGGCGGGGAATCGCACGATCTCCTGCTTCGCGAAACGCATGCCCTCCAGCCATTCGTTGGAGTTCGTCCGGCGTACCGCGGCTCCGCCGGCTTCCAGGGTGAACAGCTCCGCGGGATGGTCGGGGGTCGAGCCCACCAGGGCTGCGCGCTGACCGTCGGCGGAAACCGAGAGGCTGCTCCAGGCGGGACCGTTGACCGGCAAGAGCGACCGTCGATCCAGCGCCTTGCCCCCCTCCACGCGGTAGAGGTCGAGGATGGAACGCGCTCCGGAGCTTCCGCGCACCAAGAGGCCTCCGTCCGCGAGCCACAGGGCTTGATGCTCGTCGCGCTCACGTTCGCCGAGCATGGGCATCGGCTGGATCGGTGAGGGCAGCGAGAGATCGGCGAAGAGAAGACGGGCCGCGGATCCGTCGTGCTCATCGATGCCCGCGATGAGCGCGAGGCCTTTGCCGTCGGGGCTCCAGGTCACGGGACCGAGCTTGCCCCCGTTCTGGATGCGGACCCGAACCTCGCCCCCTTCCACGTCGACCACCCAGACGTTCTTGCTCGTGTAGCTGTCGTCCACCAGGGACGTCGGCGCGATGGAAACGGCCAGGGAGGTCCCGCTCGGGTTCCACTCGAGGGCGCTCACGTGCCCTTCCAGCTCCAGCCGCTCGGGCTCGGCGTCCTGCTCGAAGGGGGCTCCGAGCCACACTTCGACCGGACGCCAGTCCTCCTCGTAGACCTCCTGCTTGAAGCCCTTGTCCTCCTCCTTCTTACGCTCCTTGCTCACCGGAACACGCGCAAGGAAGGCCACGCGCTTTCCATCCGGCGAGAAGTCGTAGCCATCGATCCCGCGATCTTCGAGCGACAGCGCCTTCTGCGCTTCTCCACCCCGCACCGAAATCACGTACAGCGCCCGATGATCGTCGTCCTCGCGCTTGGCCAGGAAGGCGATACCACGGCTGTCGGGCGTCCAACGTACCGAGCTCACTCCGCTCTCGACGGTGACGTACGGGAACGACTCGCCGCTCTCCCAGTCGAGCACGTGGAGCTCGGAACGGGCGGACCCGTCCTTCTCCTCCCACGGTGTGCGGGGAACGCTCAGGACGTAAGCCACGTTCGAGCCGTCCGGGGAGACCGCGGCAGAGCGGACGGACTGAATCCCGGCCACGTGCCAGGGGGTGATCGTGTCTTCGGCCTGCTGCGCGCTCTCGGGGAGAGCGACGGCAAAGAGCAAGCTCGAGGTCAGAAGGGCGGTACGAAGGGCGCCGGAGCTCATGGGGAATTCCTCGGTTTCGGGAGAGTCGCGCGGGACGGACTCGCTTCCAGGGACGCGTATCCGGAAGGCGCGGCCGCGCATCATAGCGTCGAAGGAGTGCGCAGGGGCAGAGGCTCTCTCCCCTCGACCGAGACAGCCCCCTCCGGGGCGCCCTCGACGTCCGCGGCGTGGGCGTGACGGTGGCAGCGCGGGTACGGTTCAGCTGCCCGAGCTCGATTTTGGCCCTCGTTCGTTCGGCCGAGGTAACCGGCCCACGGTTCGCGTGTACCATGGGTCAGCCGATGTCGACGTGGGGATCGAAAGCGCTCGTCCTGCCCCTGATCCTGGCCCTGGGGATCCTGGGCTGGTTCGTCCTCAACCTGGGCGGCGCGGGCCGAGGAGCCGGCGTCCGGGCCGAGCCCGTCTCTCTCGGGCAGGACGTCCGCGCCTCCGAGCTGTCCGTCTCGCCCAACGACGAGACCCAGAGTCCGGCAGCGACAGGTCGCCGGAGCTTCGACGAAGAAAGCCCTCCCCAACCGCTCGAGCCTGCGGCGCTTCCCGTTCACTCGCCCCGTCCGGTCAACGGCATCGCGGCCTTCGTCCTGCTGGAGAACAGCGACACGCCCGTTCCGAACGCCGTTGTTTCCTGGGCTCCCTTGCAAGCCCCCGACGGTGCGGAGCGCATCGAACGTCGCGCTCTCGGGGAAGAGCTCTCGGCGGTCCTCGAACGTCGCGGTGAGACCTTTCTAGCCGACCAGGAAGGGGTCGTCTGGCTGCCCCGCTCGAACCACTCGGCTCTCGCCACCTGTCGCCACGGAGACCGCTGGGGGTTCGTCGAGTTTCGCGGAGACTACCAGCGCGTCGAGCTGCGCCTGTTTCCCGACGCCAAGCTGAGCGTCCGCGTCGTTGCCGCCCCGGGCGGAGCGCCGCTGGCGGGCGCCCAGGTCGCCGTGCACTACCAGTGGCGGGGGGAGTCCGACATCCTGGCGACACGCGAAACGAACCTGGCCGGCCTGGCCGAGTTCGATCACGTGCGGCAGTACGGGCGCCACTACTGGTCCCATACCGAAGAACTCTCCGTTCGCCTCTCCGGGCTCTACGAGCCCCCCGTCGGCGTCACCTTCGACCCCTGGAATCCACCGGGCGAGCCGATCGAGCTCGTGCTGCCCCCCAGCGCGACGATCGAAGCCGAGGTCCTTGCCCAGGATGGCACCCGCTTCGAAGGACCGGCACTGGTGCGGGTCGTGCAGGCCTCCGCAGACGACAAGAGGCCGTTCTCCGACCAAGGCCGCACCATCGCGCGACCTACCGTGGGCGGCGTGGCCACCTTTCGACAGATCGAGCCCGGGGTCGCACTTCGACTCCGGGTCGAAACCAACGATCGCCACCATTGCGTTCCCGTGGCGATCCGAAGCCCCGCCGCCGACGAATCCGAACGGGTGCACCTCGAACTCGAGCAGAGGCTGCCCGTGATCGAAGGTCGACTGGTCGATACCGAGGGGCTTCCCATCGCCTCCCAGCCGGTGATCTCCAAGCTCTTCTCTTCGACCAAGACCCTCTACACCGACCCTGAGGGGCATTTCCGCCACGCGCTCTCCTTCGCGATCAACCGACCGGAGCCCCTGACCTACGAACTGCACCTCAAGGCCGAAGACGAACGCGACCTGGTCGCCATGACCGAGCTGGCAGGACCTCTCCAGTCGCGCACCTACGATCTGGGGGACCTGGTGCTCGAGGCCAGTCCGGTCCTGGTCGAGGGCCGGGTCGTGGACCCCGACGGGAGGCCGATCCCGGGCGCGTTGCTGCGGGTCACCTACCACGACGGCAAGTCCCACAAGAGGCTGACCGAACTCGACACGTTCAGCCGGGAGGACGGCTCGTTCCGGATTGCCGGCCACGCCCCGGCCGCGAGTCTCGGCCTGCGTGCCCGCCACCCGTCCTTCGCGGGCAATCCGATCGAGACCTTTCGGGCGGGCTCCAAGAACGTCGAGATCGTCATGTCCTCGGCGGGACGCCTCACCGGTAGCCTCCTCCTGGACGAGGAGTGGCACACCGATTTCTGCCAGGTGATGCTCAGGCGCGCGGGCGAGAACGAATGGAGTGAATGGGGCCAGATGTTCAGGCCGGGACGCTTCGAGTTCGTCGCCCTGGAGCCAGGCGTCTACACCCTGCGCGTCGCCACCACGACCGAGACTGCCGTGGGCGTCGACGTGGAGGGCATCGTGGTCGAGGCCGGGGAGACGACCCGGGACTCGCGCCTGTTCGGGATCGACCTGCGCTCGAAGCTGAAGAGGATCGAGGTTCAGGTCACCAGCCTCGACGGCACCCCCATCGAGGAGGGGGTGCTCCATCACCGCGCGGTCGGGGCCGTGGAGTGGGATCCCGAGAGCGCGGAGGTGAGCGAGGGCCTGGGGCACGTCTTCACCCTGCTGGATGAGGTGGACCTGTTCGTGGAGGCCGAGAGGTTCCGCACGGCCTACCTGCCGGGAGTCCGTGAAGATCAAGAGGTGGCCCTGGACGCCGGCATCCCCGTACGCCTGATCTGGAAGAAGCCTCCCCCACGCAAGGGCAACCGGCGACTCTCCGTTCGCATCGCCCCCCTTCGTGGAGACGATCCCGAGCTCTATGCGTCGTACTCCGTTCACAGCAAGAAGAAGTCCAAGGTGCAGTTCTTTCCCAAGGCCGGCACCTACCAGGTGCGCTATCGCGTGCTCGAGTTCGACGGCAGCCGACGCTGGAACCGCATCCTGGAGCAGGAGAGCTCGTTCGACATCCGAGACCAGGTCGATCCCCAGGAAATCGTGCTTAAGGCCCCGGAGAAGGTCCTGGAGCTCCTGGAAGCTCCCTAGGGCTGCGGAGGCAGGCCAACCCGGCCTGTGTTGAGAAGGCGAAGCCTGTCGCCGGATCGATGGGAAGCATGCCAAGCCTGAACCACCTGTCGCCCTACTGCCTCAACTGCTACGCCCCCTTGCCACCTGTCCCGGGCGCGAGCTTCCCTTGCGCGGCGTGCGGACACCTCAACGTCAAAGCCGATCGCCGCATCTTCTGGACCCAGGAGCGCAGGCTCCGGGAATTCGAGCAGCTGGCCAAGGTGCTGATCGGAGTCTTCCTGGCGGGAATCTCCCTGGTCTTGCTCCAAGGCGGAGCGAATCATCGCGGCTTCGGCATGGGCCAGGGTTGGGCCGTCGGTTTCCCGCTGCTGTTCGGCGCGGTGCTGTGGGAAACCGCCTCCAAGATCACGCGACACAAGCCCTACTTCCGCGCCCGAATCGTGTGGACCGTCGTCCCCCTGCTCTTTGGCCCCCCGATCGCTTTCGTGGGAACGGTCCTGGCGCTCCAGCCCTCCCAGAGCGACGTCTCGTCCCCGACGCTGGTCCTCGGCGCCATCTTCGGCTTCGCCCTCACCGGCCTTGGACTGGGAAGCCACCGCCTCGCCCGACGCATCGAAGCCTGGAAGCTGGCGCGCATCCGGGCAGGCCTGCAGCGGGGCTAGCCCCGCCGCTCAGGAAGCCCGGCGGCGCGAGTCGTCCAGGAGCTTGAGGATCTCCGGGTGCCGTTGCAGCTCGACAAGGGTCAGGTCGCCGAGATCGGCCTGATGCCCCGTCATGCGCTGGGCCAGGGGAGGCGCGGCCATCGAGCGCAGCAGACTGAACAGGCGCGAAGGTCCGAACACTTCGAGCTCGTCGATGGCCCGTCGCTTGACGTTTCGATCCGTCCACTGCACGAGGTCGGCGGCGTAGCGTCCGAGCAATTCGGCGTGCTTCTTGGCCAGGCCCGGCCGGGCATCGAGTTCGCGTGCGGTCACCCCGCGCTCGAGCTCGGTCAGGGGATTGCGTAACTCATCGACCTGCTCGAGCAGCAGGCCTCGCCGCGGACCCAGGGCCACCTGGGCCTGGAACAGACGGGCTCCGCTCCCACCGAGGAGCAAGAGCCAGAGGGGGGTACGTTCTTCCATTTGCCTCTTTCTTGGACCACGGCGCGGCCAGATGGAACCCCGCGGGGGCCCAGTACCCCGCAAAAGCTCTGTTTGCGGCCCTCAGGGGGCCCAAAACGGCCTTTCTCGGCCTCGGGGGAGGCCCTCCGCTAGAGCCCGAGGGCCTTGCGCATCATCTCCTCGAAGCGCTCTTTGCCCGCCTTGCCCTCGACCCGATCGACCAGGTTGCCCCCCTTGTCGAAGGCCAGGGTCACCGGTATCTCGCCGGGCAGGTCGTAGTGCTCGTTGATCCGGTCGTAGTCAGCCTCGTCGTAGATCAGCACCGAGCGCAGCCCCAGGCTCCGGCCGTCGAGAAAGTCGTTCACCTCCGCCACGATCCCGTCCACGTTCGACGTGGGCGTCATCAGGTCGTAGTTGATGGTATGGACCCGGCCGCCCTTGGGGTACCACTCCTCGGCGACCTCGATCAACTCCGGCAGCTCGGCCACGCAGGGGCCACACCACTGGGCCCAGAAGTTGATCAGCATTCCCTCGCCCGGGTCCTGGCCGAGAGCCTGTTCGAGCTGGTCGAAGCTCACGACTTCGACCCTGCGCTCCACGGCGCCCGGCTCCTCCACCGAGGGATCGGCGGAGGAGCCGCAGGCCGCTCCGAGGAGAATCGGCACCAAGAGGGCCGTGGAGCGCAAAGGCAGCATCATGAAGATCTTCCGCACGGGAAGATCACTTCTTCTTGATGCTTCAGCCATAGGGCTTGGTCTCCGTGACCTCGGGCTTCTCGCCCTTGAGGACCGCCATGGCCGCGTCGACCACGTAGTTCACGGCCTCGTCGCCCTTCTGATCGCGGGGATCGTTGTCGAGCGCCCCGGCGTATTGGAGGACGCCCTTCTTGTCGATCACGTAACAGTGCGGGGTAGAGCGGGCCTGGAACAGATCGCTGACCACGTTGCCGTGATCGGCGAGGATCAGGTGCTTGTACCCGACCTTCTCGGCCTTCTTGCGCAGCGACGTGTAGAGCGTGCTGTAGTCGGCGTCGGCGCCGGGCTTGGGACCCAGCTCGTTCTGGTTGGAAGCGATTCCGACCATCACGACGTCTTTGTTCTCGGCGAACTTCTTCTCCATTTCGAGGAAGATGGGGTTCGCATGCTCTTCCCAGGGGCAGCGGTCGGACCAGAAGTGGAGCACCACGACCTTGTCCCGCATTCCCTTGAAGGTGTGCTCGTTGCCTTGGAAGTCGGGCAGGGCCAGGG
>JAUIEE010000509.1 GCA_030428965.1 bacterium
CTTGCCCGAGACCAGGTAACACTTGCCCGCCGAAGGTGCCCCCTCTGCATTCTGCCAGGCCCCCACGATCAGGTCCGCGCATCCGTCCCCATCGACGTCGCCGGCCTGGGACGGTGAAGTTCCGAAACCCTCCCCCGGACGACTCCCGTCCACGGTCAACAGGCGGCTGCCGTCCTCGCCCGAATGGACGTAGACGCGGCCCGTGGAGGGCCCCTTGGCGGCGTTGTTCCAATCCGAGGCGTAGACGTCCGGCACGCCGTCACCGTTGCAGTCTCCGGGAATCGACACGAAGTACTGCCCCAGGTTGCGCCCGGTGGCATCGGAGTCGATCGTGAAGAACGGCTCCGGGGACCCGTCGAGGATCTCGTAGACGAAGACCTTGCCGGCCTTGGCCGGGCCGCCGGTCATGGCGGAGACGACCAGCAGCCTCGGCTCCCCCCCCACCACGGCCTCGGCGGCCGCCCCGAACTGGTCGCCCGCCTTCTCTCCGTCCAACGCGAAGAGCACGCTTCCGTCGGCCCCCGAGTACCCGAAGCCACGCCCGGCGTCCTGGGCGCCCGGCAGATCGCATCCGGGCGCTCCCACGAACAGGTCCGGGGTCCCGTCCCCGTCGATGTCCCCGAGTGGCGCGACTTTCAGCCCGAAGCGATCGCCCGGGTTCTCTCCCTCCAGCGCCAGCAGGGTCGATCCGTCCTTGCCGGAGAACACGTAGGCCTTGCCCTTTCCTGTCCCTCCGGCCGGAGCCCCGATGAAGACGTCCGGCGTGCCGTCCCGATCGACGTCCCCTGCCGGAGCCACGCTGTTACCGAGGCGCTCCCCGGGCTGGCCGTCGCGGGTGAACAGGAGTTTGCCCGACCGACTGGAGTAGGCGTAGATGCGCCCGCACTGGGGCCCGCCCAGGGTCTTGCTCGGCGCCGAAGTGCAGAAGTCGTCCACTCCGTCGTCGTCCAGGTCTCCCACGTTCCGAGCCACCCAGCCAAACTCGTCCCCGGCCGCCTCGCCCTCGAGGGTCAGGAGCAGTCGCGGCTTCTCCAGGAACAGGTCCGCCCCTTCCAGCTTCGTCGGCACATACTGGGCGAAGCGGGGATCCGAGCGCAGGTTGGCGAGGTCGGTGTCCGCGGCCAATCGAGCAAGATCTTGATAGCCGGCCCGGGTGGCCTTCGCCAACCACTCGAAGGCCCCATCGACCTCCCCCTGCAGCGCCAGCGCACAGGCCGCGTTGTAGCTGGCCGGGGCCGCGAGACCTGGGAAATCCGCCGCCTTCATGTGCGCCGCCAGGGCTTCGGGGAGCTTCTTCTGCCCGTGCAGAGCCAGGCCCAGGCTGTACCAGGCCTGGCCGCTGGAGGGATTCTGCTCCGTCAGGTCACGGAAGATCGCCTCGGCCCCGGCCAGGTCCCCGGCCTGCATCCGTGCTTGGCCGTCGGCCAGGCTCCCCTGGGCCGCGGGAGGCCCCCCCAAACCCAGGACCAGAACCCCAGGGACCCAAAAACAGCGCAACAGCTTCATAGCAGACCTCCTCGTGGACTCCGAAGCCCCTCCCGGGCGGGCTTCCGAGCAAACTAGCCTTTCCAGGTCCCCGGGCTTCTCCGGCCCTGGGCTCTTTTATCATCCTCGAACCCGGACGAAGCCCGCCTCAGTGCCCCCATGCCCGCCCTTCCCTCCCGCCCAGCTCCCATCAGGATCGCGCGCAAGCTCTCGGTGGGCGTGGCCTGCGCGGCGGTTCTCCTCGGCCTGTGCGAAGGCGCCTCCCGCCTGCTGGGCCGGGCCCCGCAGCGCCCACTGCCCCTGATCGCCAACCGCGAACTGGGCTACGCCGAGTACAAGGCCTACGACCACTGGCTCTTCTGGCGCATGCTGCCCCACAGGAACGTGGGGCTGGTTCAGACCAACAACCTGGGCCTGCGCGGCCCGGATGTCCCCCCGGACGACGGCTCCGAGTTTCGCGTCCTGTCCCTCGGCGAGTCCACGACCTTTGGCACCCGCGTCCAGTACGAGGAAACCTACAGCGCCCTGCTCGACCAGAGCCTGGCCAGCTGCACTCCGCGGGTGCGGGTCATCAACGCCGGCGTCGGCGGCTATTCCCTGGTGCAAGGCTACACCTACCTGAAGCGCCACGGCCTGGCCGTGGGAACGGACGCGGTCCTCTTGTACTTCGGGCACAACGACTACCTGCCCGTGAGCTACGTGCACAACCGGGACTCCGCGGCAGCCGGCTCGAGCCAGGTGCTCGACGATTGGACGCTGCTGCAGGAGCGCAGCCGGATGCCCTCGCGCCTCAACGCCTGGCTGTTTCTCCACAGCAACCTGTACCGCTGGGCCAGCTCGAAGCTACAAAGACTCCCCGACGAACAGACCCGTCGCGCGCTCAGCTCGGAGGCCGAAGCGACCTACCGCGTCCCCGAACCCACGCGCCGCGAGGTACTCGAGCTGTGCCTGGAGTTCTGCCGCGCCCACGACATCCAACTCGTGGTTCTCGTTCCCTGGTACCGCGACTTCGTCGCCCACATCCCGCTGCTGCGCGACTTCTGCGCCGCCCACGACGTCCCCATCGTCGACCTGCCCCGGCGCCTGGCCTCCATCGGTCCTCGCATCGGGAACTTCTTCGGAGACCCGGTCCATCCCCAACCCAACGGGCACAGGCTCATCGCCCGGGAGATCGAAGAGGTCGTGCGGCCGCTGTGGTGCCCGGACGGGCTCACAGATCCGCGCTGACGGCCCGGGAGGCCTCGGCGCGCGAGCTCTTTGCGCTGCGCTTCTCGATCCGGGCCCACTGCCCGCTGGCGAGCCTGCGCCAGTTGCTGAGGTCGAAGTAGACCCGCTGGACGCCGCGCACGTCCTGGATGTCGTGCTCGAAGGCCTCGAGCTCCCCCATCCGCATCTCGACGCTGGAGACCGCTCCCTGGTGCTCGAGCTCGCCGTTCAAGCGCACGACGCCACGCGTGCAGATGAAGGCCGTCTTGGTCATGTCGATGCGGTGCTTGGCCAGAACGGTGCGCAGGTTGGCCCGAATCTGGGTGTCGTTCAGTTCTTTCATGCTTCCCTTCTCTAGGCCCCTTCCCCGAGGCTCCCCCTGCTTCGAAGCGTCCGCGGGCCGGCCTTGAACAGGCTCGCGTAAGAGCCGCGCAACCGAACGCGGGGCTGATGCAGCGAGAACGCGCGCCTTACGCCCGAACGCTCGACTTACCGGAGCGGAAAAGAAGGCCCCC
>JAUIEE010000033.1 GCA_030428965.1 bacterium
AGCATGCTCCCTCAGGCTCGGATCAGGCGGGTAGGGGGCGGTCGGTTCTACGGGCGGTTCCAGCGAGGCGGGCGACTCCAGGGAGTCTCTCTCCCTGCTGAGCTATGGCCTCTCTTGGGCCTGGCGTACTCGATCGTCGGGGGGGGGTGCCACCGCCCGCCAGTGGTGACGTGGATTCGTCAGTCGGATCCCGAGCTCAGCCTCCGGAGGTCTTCGTACGCGGGCATCCCTCGTGCTCCCTCGCCACGGCACCATCGCTCAATGGTACCCCAGTCCACCTCGTGGGAGCGAGCGACGAGGAGGGCCTGGTCGAGGCACTCGCGCGCCCCGAAGTGGATGTAGCTCGCGAGCCTGTCCCGGACGCAGTCCGTGGGGGAGAGAATCCTGAGGGCCTGGCCGTCTACGAGGACCTGGTGCGGGACGATCTCGAGGTCGGATCCAATGCCCAGCGGGCCTGTGACGAACTCGACGAACAGGTGAGGGCAATCAGGGTGGACGAAGTGGCGCCCCTCGCGGTGGAATCCGATCTCGGCCATGGTTGGATCGACGGGGCCGCCGAAGAGGCCGGTCTGGACGAGGTCGAGGTCGCTGGACTGGTAGGCCCCCTCCGTGTAGATGGCGACGACGGCGCCGCCGACCAGGGTCACACCGATTCCCGAGGCTTCCAGGTGCGAGGCCACGTGATGCCAGAGCTCGGTCTCGGAACAGGTCGCGAGGTCGATGCTCCTCATTCACGCCGCACCGGCTTGCCGGGTCGTCGCGGTCGGCGGCGGACGTGGAACAGGCGCTGGCGCTCGGCGAGGGTCATGGACTCGTAGAACACACGGATGAGCTCCCGGAGCTGCTGGGTGGCTGGCTGCTTCGGGTTGAAGGAGTAGACGCGGGTTCCTCCAACGAGCTTGGAGACGAGGATCCCGGCGTTCTCGAACTTCTCCAGCTGCCGCTGGACGGGGCTCAAGGACAGCTCCAAGTCCCTGGCTGCTCCCGTGGGGTAGATCTCCTCATAATGGAAGAGATAGAGCATCAGCAGAGCAGCTGTCCGGTTGCCGAGCAGGGCTTCCAGGGGGTTTTCCATCGGAAGCCAATATCGACCTCAATTGGAGGTTGCGCCACCTCTTTTTGGGGTTTCTTGGGGTGTAGGCTTCCGTGCCTGGTCGTGGAGCACTGACACACCTCCTCACGCGACCTCCTCCCACCGACTCGTAAGCTCGCCCAACTCACTCAACCCCCCGCCCAACCCGCACCCCGATCGAGCTGTTGGACGTGCCCTGGGAGTCATAGAACAAGCGAGCCGAGTTCCGGCAGCGCAGGGCTGACGACAGATAACACCCACCCCGGATCACGCGGTAATCCTTGTCTCCGGCCTCGACTCCATTCTTGTCGTTGAAAGGATCCTTGCGGGGACTGTTGCCATAGAACAGGAAATCGAAGGCATCGCGGGTCCACTCGAAGACGTTGCCGTGGGTGTCGTGCAGGCCGAAGGCGTTGGGCTCGAAGGAGCCCACCGGGGCGTGTTGCCACCAACCGTCGTCCCAGGGCTCGTAGTGCTCCCAGCTGTGATCTCCGTCCTGGTCCAGGGCGAACTGGTCGGAGACGTTGGCCACGAAGACGAGGTCCTGGGGCAGGTCGCCCGTGAACCAGGGGGTCTGGGTACCGGCACGCGCGGCGTATTCCCACTGGGCCTCGGTCGGTAGCTCGAGTCCGTGGCGCTGGCAGAACGTGTTCGCGGTTTGCCAGCTGATCTTCTCGACCGGGTGGGACAGGTCGAAGGAGGGGAACGTGGACGACTGCAGGTGAGCCGGGTTGCTTCCCGCGCAGCGCAGCCACTGGCCCTGGGTCAGCTCGTACTTGGCGATGAAGAAAGGGGAGAGCTCCACGTCGTGGGTCGGCGCTTCGACGTTGGTCCCATGGGGATCGTTCCCCGGGCCCATGGGAAACACGCCGCCGGGGATCAGGATCAGCACGATGGCGCTGTCCTCGTCCATCCACAGGCGTCCCGTGTCGGGGTCGCGCTCGGGCTCGGTGCCGCTGGCGATGTGCCAGAACTCCCAGAGGCCCGTGGTCGGATTCTCACCGAGGGGGATCAGGCCCAGCTGGGGGGAGAGTTCGAGCCCGCCGTAAAGATCCGAAGCGGCGATGGCGATGCGCGCTTGGCTCCAGGCCGAGACCGGTTCCACCAGGCTGCGCTGTCGGAGCGTGGAGGCCGTGGCGTGGCGGCGGCGGATGCCTTGCAGCGTGCCGTCGTCGCCCAGGAAGGACTCCAGGTCCTGAACCAGGGATCCGAGCGTGTCGAGCCACCAGGCGCGCTCGCCGGGCCCGAGCGAGCCGGCGAGGGACGAGGAGTCATCCGCCAGTTGCGCCAGGAAACGCTGGTGCTCGTCGAGCGTCCCGGCCAGCCCTTCGGCTTCGGACAGCCAGTCGTCGAGAGCTGGCACGCGGTCCGGGTGCACGGGCCAGAGCTCCTGCGCCTTCTGCTCCAGCTCCGTCAGCCGCTTGAGGTCGGAGAGGCGCAGCACGTTGTCCTTCTCGAGCTCGAGTTGCGCGGTCCGCTCGGCGGTCAGGGCTTCGTTCTCTCGGGTGGCGAGCTCGCTTTCGTGGGCCTCGGCTCTCGCGCCGAGCGCCTGCAAGAAGAGCACGAGCATGACGGCAGAAGCCAGGGTCGCGACGCCGAGCGTCGTGCCCGCCACCGGGTGGAAGGCGAGCCACTTCTTGGCGCGACGCCAGGGCCCGGGGGCGTGGGCGGTCACCGGTTGACCGGCGAGGTAGGCGCGCAGGTCGCGGGCGAAGGCAGCCACGTCGGGGTAGCGGTGGGCCGGGTCCTTCTCGAGCACCTGCCCCATCACCAGCTCGAGGTCTCCGGCGAGGCGCGCGTCGAGCTGTCCCAGGCGGTCGGGTTCCTCGAATCGAATGCGCTGGGCGGCACGCAGGAAGGGGCGGCCCTTGACGTCGTAGGGCAAGCGGCCCGTCAGGAGATCGAAGAGCAAGACGCCCAGGGTGTACTGGTCCGAGCGGCCGTCCAGGGTGCGACTTTGGCCGTCCACCTGTTCCGGGCTCATGTAGGGCACGGTTCCGAGCAGCGCGCCGGTGCCGGTCTGCAGGTCGGCCACCGAATGGGCGTCCAGGGCCTTGGCGACGCCGAAGTCGAGCACCTTGGGATGACCCACAGGATCGTCGGGGTCGGGCACCACGAGGACGTTGCTCGGCTTGAGGTCGCGGTGGAGGATCCCCGCTTCGTGGGCATGCTGCATTGCGTCGCACAGGCGCACGAAGAGCTCGACGCGCTGCCGGGTGTCGAGCCGTGCGCTCTGGGCGTGGCGCAGGAGGGACTCTCCCTCGACGTACTCCATGGCGATGTAGGGCACGTCCTGGCTTCCGGTCCGGGTCGACACGGTCGCGAGGCCCGCGTCGTAGAAGGCGGCGATGCCCGGGTGGCGCAAGCGGCGCAAGACGTCGGCCTCGAGGCGGAAGCGCTCGACCAGCTTGGATTCGCCGGAGTCGACGCGCAGGACCTTGAGGGCCACCTCGTGACCCGATCCTTCGCGGCGGGCGGCAAAGACGAGGCCTATGCCGCCCTCTCCGATCGGACGCAGGATGCGGTAGGAGCCGATCCTGGTCGGGTGGTCCGGCTGGCTGGCGGAATACGGAGCGGGGCTCACCAGTCCAGCTCCTTTTCGAGCGCACGGGCCGGTCGCAGGCCGAGACGTCGTGAACGATTGTCGGGGCGCACGAGGTCCCGGTAGGAGACCCGTGCTCGTTCGCTGGTGTGGCTGAAGTCGGAGCCGCGCACGCTGCGGAAGCGAGAGACTTCGTGGGCGAGGAGAGGATCGGTTTCGGGCAGCAGCGTGTAGGCCTCCGCCGCGTACCCGTCCAGGCACCACTCGGCCACGTTGCCCCCCATGTCGAACAGTCCGAAGGCGTTGGGCAGGAAGGACCCCACCGGGGCGTGGGAGTGGTAGCCGTCGTCCCAGGGTTCGTAGTCCCAGTCCGTGGGGCCGTTCGTCTGGCGGCAGAACTGGTCGGCCAGGTTCTCGGCCTGGTCCAGGCCCTCCTTCGTGGCGCCGCTCCACCACGGGGTGGTCGTCCCGGCTCGCGTGGCGTACTCCCACTGGGCCTCGGTCAAGAGCTCGAGGCCGTAGCGGTGGAGGGCCGTCCGGGCGTCGTTCCAGGTCACGGACTCGACCGGGTGGCGAAGGTCGATCAAGAGCTCGTTCACGTACCCGCCCGCGGCGTTGAATGCGGGGTTCGAGCCCATCGCGCGCAGCCACTGGCCCTGGGTCAGCTCGTACTTGGACACGAGACAGGGCGAGATCCGGATCTCGCGCACCGGGGCTTCGTTCTTCTCCGCCTGGGGATCGTAGTTGCTGCCGTTCGCGTCCTGGGCCTGGGCTCCCATGGCGAAGGAGCCACCGGGTAGGAGCACCAGCACGACACCGCTTTCCTCTTCCATGCGAAGCACACCCGTTCCCGGATCACGGCTGGGGCGCTGGCCGCTCTCCACGTGCCAGAACTCCCACAGACCCGAGAACGGATCGGCACCGAGAGGAACGAGACCGACTTGGGGTGCGAGGTTCAACCCGTCGTAGGCTTCGAGCTGTCCTACTTCGTTGATGGCTTCCTCCCAGTCCGCAGCGTAGGCCGCGATGCTGCGCTGCGCCAGGGAGGCCGATGCCTCGAAGCGCCGGTGCACGTCGGGAACGGACTGCGCCTCGAAGCGCTCGAGATCCACCACCAGACCACGCAGGGCCCCCAGCCACCACTGGCGTTCCTGACCCGAGAGAGATTCCTGCGGCCCCGCTTCGAGCTCTTCGAGGGAAGAGCGATGATCGGGCAAGCGCGCCAGGAGCTCCTGCGCGTGCTCGAGCCACAGGTCCAGCGGGTCCACCAGGCGCGGATGCACGGGCCACAGCTGCTCGGCTTCCTGCACGAGATCGTCGAGGCGCTTCTGGTCCGCAAGGCGCAGCACGTTCTGTCGTTCTCGCCGCACATCCTCCTGACGCTCCTGCGCAAGCGCGGCGCTGTTCCGCGCGAGCTCTGCCCGGTTCACGGCCAGGTCGCGCGCCTGGACCGCACGCACCCACAGGAGCGAGATGCCGAGCAAGCCCAGGAGGCTCGTGCCGACGACGGTGCTCGTGATCGGATAGCGGCCGATGAAGCGCCGCGTGCGACGCATCACGCTGAGGGGCCGCACGGACACGGGGCGACCGGCGTTGGCTGCGCGCAGGTCCGCGGCCAGATCGCTGGCGCTGGCGTAGCGGCGCTCCGGCTCCTTCTCGAGAGCGCGCTCGAGGATCCACTCCAGGTCTCCGCGCAGGTCGTGGACGATGCTGCCCAGCGCATGCGGCGCTGCGAACTGGATCTTGTGGATGGCCTCGGGCAACGGCACGTCGGTGACCGTGTAGGGGAGGCGACCGGCCAGGAGCTCGAACAGGATGACTCCCAGTGCGTAGACGTCGGAGCGCGCATCCACCGCCTTGGCGCCCCCCGAGATCAGCTCCGGACTCATGTAGGGAACCGTGCCCATCATCGCGCCGGTGCGGGTCACGGCGGTGTGGACGTCGGTGTCGGAGGCCAGGGCAATGCCGAAGTCGAGAAGCTTCGGCTGGCCCACCGGATCGTCCTCGATCTCGACGACGTGCACGTTCCCGGGTTTGAGGTCTCGGTGGACGATGCCGGCCTCGTGGGCATGCTGCAGGGCATCGGCCACGCGCGCCAAGAGCTCGGTTCGCTGGGACACGCCGAGCTTCCTGCGCCAGGCGTACTCGAGCAGGGATTCTCCCTCCACCAGCTCCATGGCCAGGAAGGGCACGCGGGTCGTCCCCATCTTCGTCTCGAGCTCCGCTTCACCGGCGTCGTAGAAGGCCGCGATCCCCGGATGGCGCAGGCCCTTGAGCAGCTCCCCCTCGCGGCGGAAGCGTCGCGCGAGCTCGTCCCCCTGTCCCAGGCGGTCACGGATCACCTTGACGGCGGAGAGCTGGGTCGAGTCGACGTGCTTGGCGGCGTAGACCACCCCCATGCCCCCCGAACCGAGCTGGCGCAGGATGCGGTAGCGGCCGATCCGCTCGGGCAAGCCCCCGGGAGGCTCTTCGTCGGGCCTCGTCTCGGAAGGTTCGTCCAGGCCGTTCCCCATGGCCTCATCCTACGTGACGACCGGCGTGCAGGCGCTCGGGTTCGTCACCCACCGACCTTGGCCAACCGCGTCCGCCACTCCTCCGCCTGCCCTTCGTCGCCCACGGACTCGTAGCCTGCGATGATCCTGCGCAGACACAGGAGCGTGTTCGGGTGACCTTCCCCCCTCACCCGCGCGTGCCCCTCGTAGTACTCCTGGCACAGCGGCGCGACCTCCTCCCACCGACCTGTGAGCTTCGCGATCTCCAGGTGGTCCAGCATCGTGTTGAGCGTCGTCGTGTCCTCCAGCCCGAGGGTCTCCATCCGAATACGCAGGACCTCCGCGTTGCACTCGGCGGCGCCCTCGAAGTCTCCGACCTTGAAGCGTTCTAGCGCCAGCTTCTCGATCTCCTCGGCCACGCTCGCGTAGTCGAAACCCAGGCCGACGAGGGTGCGCTCCAGGAGCTCTTCGCGCACGGCCCGGGCTCCATCGAGGTCGCCGAAGTCTTCCAGCACGATCGACAGGTTGACCAGGGTGCGCGTGACGGCCGGATGCTCATCGCCCAGGGAATCACGGCGGATCTCCAGCACCTGCTCGAGGACCTCCAGCGCACCGTCCACGTCGCCCTGCTTGTAGTAGACGTTGCTGAGGTTCTCGAGGCGCGTGATCGTGACCGGGTGGTCTTCGCCGAGGAGCTCGACCGATCCTTCGTGGGCGCGGCGGGCCCAGTCCTCGGCTTGTTCGAGCTGGCCGGTGTTGAGGTAGAGGATGGCCAGGTTGCCCTGCACCATCAGCGGCGGGTCGCTCTCGTCTCCGAGGAGCTTGCGGAATCCGTCATGGGCCTCGAGGTAGAGTTCCTCGGCTTCCTCGTAACGACCCAGGCCAGCCACGATGACGCCCAGGGTGTTGATCGAGTGGAGCGTGTCGAGGTGGCCGTCCCCCAGGACTCGGCGCATGGTGGCCGTGATCTCGCGGCTGAGCTCGAGAGCTTCGTCGAGCCGCGTTTGGCGAAAGTAGAGCAGGCTGAGCTGCTGCCTAGTCGTCAGGTAGTCCCGGTGCTCCTCGCCATGGACGCGGCGCTCGTCTTCGAGGGCTTCGAGGTAGAGCTTCTCGGCCTCGTCGAAACGACCGCGCTCCATCTCGACCTCCGCCAGCTTGACGATCATGAGGAGCGTGTCGGGATGGTCATCGCCGAAGGTGCGCCGGTGGGTGGCGAGTACGTTCTGGTAGAGCTCCTTCGCCTCTTCGTAGCGACCTGTGGCGATGAAGGTCACGCCGAGCTGGTCCTGGGCGAGCAGGGTGAGGGCGTGGTCGTCTCCCAGGGTGCGCTGGGCGGCCTCGACCGCCTCTCGGGTCAGGGCCTCGGCCTCCTCCAGCTTGCTCTGACGTTCGAGGACCTGCGACAGCACGATCAGGCTGCCGAGGGTGTCGACGTGCTCGGGGCCCAGGGTGCTGCGCTGGGTTTCGAGCGTCTTGCGCGCGAGCTTCTCGGCGCGGTCCAGGTGCGCCTGCTTGTTCCAGACGTCCGCGAGCAGGGCCGAGGCGCGCAGGGTCTCGGGGTGCGTCTCGCCCAGGAGCTCGGTGCGCGTCGCTTCCGCCGAGGACGCCAGTTCCTCGGCCCGGTCGAAGAGCCCCAGGCCGCGGTAGACCTCGCCCATGGTCTGCATCAGCTCGGCGCGGATCCGGGGCTGATCGGCCAGCTCGCGCGTGATGCGCTCGGCGCCGCGATCCAGGACCTCGCGCGCCGTGATCGTCTGGCCGCGGGCCTGGCTCGGGTCGGAGACCTCGAACATGCCGGTCATGAACTGCAGGGCCTGGCGTGAGGTCTCGGCTTCGCGCTTGGCCAGCTCCTCGGAAGCGACCGAGCGCAGGTAGAGCATGGCCAGCCCGATCGTGGCGACGATCAGGGTCAGGCTGAGCACCACGGCCGAGCCGACGGCCAATCGGTTGCGGCGCACGAACTTGCGCATGCGGTAGATGCGGCTGGGCGGGGAGGCCAGGACCGGTTCGTTGGCCAGGTGGCGCCCGACGTCGTCCGCCATCTCGGCGGCGGAGGCGTAGCGGCGCTCGCGGTCCTTCTCGAGCGCCTTCATCACGATCCAGTCCAGGTCGCCGCGCAGCGCGCGTGAGAGGATTCGAGTGTCGCTCGCCTCGCCACTCGAGGCCTTGCCCAGCTGACTGACCCGGGTCGAGGGTTTGGCCGGCGTCACCTCGTGGATCTGGCGCAGGAGCTCGGCCAGCTGGTCGAGGCCCGTGCTCTGGGTGCTGAACGGCCGCGACCCGGTCAGGATCTCGTAGAGCAGGACGCCGAGGGCGTACACGTCGGCCCGGGTGTCCACGTCGCGCCCGGTGGCCTGCTCGGGGGACATGTACTCGGGCGTTCCCATGACCTGGAACTCCTCGGTCGCCAGGGTCGCCTCCGTCAACGGCTGCTCGATGGCCTTGGCGATGCCGAAGTCGATCACCTTGGGCAGGGGGACTCCGTTGACCTCGGTGACCAGCACGTTCGAGGGCTTGAGGTCGCGGTGCAGGACACCCTTCTGGTGGGCGTGCTGCACGGCCAGGCAGACGTCGCCGAAGAGCTCGAGCCGCTCCCGGGTCGTGAGAACGTTCTTCTCGCAGTAGTCCGTCAGCGGCTCCCCCTCGACGAGCTCCATGACGAAGTAGGGCCGCCCCATCTCCGTCGCGCCCGCGTCGTAGACCTTGGCGATGGCCGGATAGTCCATCAGCGCCAGGGCCTGGCGCTCCGCCTCGAAGCGCGCCACGACCTCGCGCGTGTCCATGCCCAGCTTGATGATCTTGAGCGCGACCTCGCGCTTGACCGGGTGGGTCTGCTCGGCGCGGAAGACCGTGCCGAAGCCACCTTCGCCGATGGTCTCGATCAGGCGGTAGGGGCCGAGCTGGGTGCCGGGGCCTTCGGGGGTGCCGAAGTGGGGCGAGGGTGAGTTTCCGGGGGGGTGGGTCGGACCGGGCATGTCGGGAGCCATTGTAGCTGTTCTCGGGCCATCGTATCGATGGTCGGAACACTCCCCTCGGGCGATTGACGAGAGGAGCCAGGCGTGGGTAGGGGAGCCTTGGGTCGAGAATGAGTCGATCGCCTTGGCGGCAGGAGTCGCCACCGTCTTCAATGGGGGGCCGCTCTCCTTGGAGAACCTCACGTCATGGAATCCTTTTGGTACTACCGCCCCAAAGCGGGCTTCCCACCTGAAGGCATTGTGGAGCTCGATGAGTACCAAGGCGGCCCAAACCTCGCCATCGTCTGCACGCAGCTACGCGACCGATCGAACCATGCTCAGAACAAGCTGGTCGATGCGTGGTGCAAGGCCTTGTCGGAGATGGATGGCTTGCGGTTCCTGTGGCTCAACTCCCGAGTCCCCCAACGACTCTTCGATGCAGCCTGCTCGGTTCCCGGACTGGAGGGGCTCTACGTCCAATGGAGCGGCATCCGTTCGCTCGAAGCGCTGAAGCAGGCAACGGACCTGCGCTACCTGCACATCGGAAGTTCAACCGGAGTCGAATCGATCGACGTACTCGAAGGCATGCAAGAGCTGCGCTGGCTGGACATCGAGAACTTCAAGAAGATCTCACGGTTGGATCCGCTGTCGACGCTCAGCGGGCTGGAGGGGCTCTCCGTCGAAGGAAGCATGTGGACTACGCAGCGCGTGGAGACGCTCGCCCCGATCGGATCCCTCGAGCAGCTACGGTTTCTGTCGATCACCAATCTTCGCTCCAAGGACAAGACCCTTCGCCCGCTCTTTGGCTTGACCAAACTCGAGGTCTTTCGCAGCGCCTACTGGTGGCCGGAGGACGAGCTGGACGAGATGCACCGCAGAAACTCCGGCTGAGCCGCTGGGGTGGGAAGTTGCACCCCCTCAACGGGGGAGGTGTGCGACTCCGTATGGAACCTCCGTTTCCCCGCCATTTCGAACAGACCGTATACTGCACCGCATGATGCGTCCGAAACTCCTCGTCTCCCTCTTCATGTGCCTGGGCAGTTCCCTCGCAACGGCCCAGCAACCGGTCCCGAGCTACTCGCAGTTCGAGCTGCAAGCGCGTTCGAACATCGTCGACGGCTTCAACCTTCCGGCGCTGTCGTCGTTCAACAGCAAGACGCCCGACCTGAACGACGCCGGCACGATCGCCTTCAGTCTGGTCACGGTCGGAGGCGGGGACGCGGGGCTGTTCGTGGGCGCGGGCGGGGTCGGATCGGTCGTCTACTCGGCGCCGACGAGTCGGCTGCTGGGCGACGCGTCGATCAACGGCGTGGGCGACGTCGCCTTCGACCAGAGCGACCTCTTCTCGGACGGGATCTTCGTCTACGACGCGGGGTCCGGCATGACCGCGGTCGAGGTGCCCCCGGCGACCTTCGCCACGACGACGGGGGCTGCGCTGACGGACTCCGGATCGATCGGCTACCGCGCCAGCGGCCTGGGCGGTCCGCGTTCGTGGGTGCTGTTCAGCGCTGGCGTGAACACGACCTACGTGGGCGAAGGTGGCAGCGTCGGCTTCCTCTTCACGCCGAGCACGAACGACGCGGGCGAGATCGCCGGCAAGGTGCGGTTGGGTGGAACGGCCGGCAGTTCGCCCGACGAGCTGCGCCGCTACGACGGGCCGGGTTCGTTCGTGGTGCTGGCCGAGGACGCGGACGCGGACCCGGCCTCGCCTTTTGCGTCGTTCGACAACTCGATCGCCCTCGCGGACAACGGGCGGATCGCCTTCGTCGCGGGCACGACCGGGGGCGACCGAGGCGTCTACCTCAGCGACGGGACGACCGTGACGACGATCGCGACCGAGAACACGACGCCCGAGGTCAGCGACATCTCCTTCTTCCCGCCCGCTCTCAATGACGGCGGCCTCGTCGCCTTCCGGGGCCTGGACGCCGCGGGCCTGGACGCCGTCTTCGTGGGCAACGGGGTCCAGCTGGTGCGCGTGATCGGCGAGCACGGACTCGTCTCGACCGACCTCGGCACGGGCCGCATCGACCAGAACGACGACTCGGTCACCTTCGGCGGCGCGCTGGCGATCAACGCGGATGGGGACGTCGCCTTCAACGCGGCGCTGACGCCCGAGGACAACGACCAGATCGAGTGGGGTAGCGGCATGTTCGTGGGTTACGCGTCGGGGCCGATACCAGTGCCGGCGCTGCCAGGCCCGTGGCTCGCGCTGCTGGCCGCGCTGTTCGCGGGCGCGGGAACCGGCGTCCTGCGGCGACGCAGGCCGTAGGAGACGCCGCGTGAAGCAGAACAACCTGGCGCCTTCGGAGGCGCCAGGCTACTGCCCGATGCCGGGCGGCACGACGAAGGAGCGGCCTGCCGGGGAGACCTGGTGTTCCGGGCCGCTGTCCTTCAGCCAGAGTGCTCTCCACGCAGCCCGACGACCACCCAACCGGGGGAAGGTCAGACCTTCACGGTAGGCACAGCCCACACGTTACACCTTTGTAGGGTGACTACGGGTGGATTACCCATCGGTGAAGACCGAGACCGTCGTCTCGCAACGTCACGTCCGTGCCATTCCATAGCCACCCCGAACCGGGATTCGGATAGACGACGATCTGGTTGTCGGGCATGAACACGACGACCTTCGAGGGGCGATTCGAACCGTAACCCTTCACGACGAACTTCATGTCCGGGGGCTCCGTATCTGCCTGATCACGGAGAATGTCTACCTTCAGCTTGGCCCCCAAGTCCAAGCCGACTTGAACCAGATCGCTACCATCCACCTGTAGACTCTCCAGGTTCCTCGTCCCAATGGCTCTGATAGCGCCTGATCATCGGCCGCCAGCGTCGTCGCTCTTAGGGGAAACTCCCTGGCGCCGGCCCCCGAGAAGAACGAGAAGACTTCCGAGACGTTTACTCCATCGAGGTTGTGGTTGGATTCTCCAGGGAGACCGTCGAACTCTGCATCCAGGAAGTAGCTCGAGTATTCAACGCTCTGATCCGCTGCAAGATCCTCGAGTGCCAGGAAGCCAAGCAGAAACTGATCTTGCTCTGCCAAACCGACCGTCAGTTTCATGTCCAGGTGGCTGAGGTTGTGAATCAGAGACTCATACGGCAGGTAGGTATGAGAGGCGTCCATCTCTACGCCGGACGCACGTGAGTATGGGAACAGATCCACGGTCGGACTAATGCCCTCTACGCTGGCGTCGATCTGCGCTCTGAAGCAGCCCATGCCTGCGCCCCCCGGAGGATCCGGCGGACGAACGAATTCGATATTGTGGGTCCCACTTCGAGCCCAAATGGCAGCGAACACACCTGGGTCGCCAAAGGCCTGGTGCCTAGCGGCGTAGGTCACGACATCTCCGCCTCCCATGGATACTCCGAAGCCATAGATCCTCTCGGGATCGATATCTGGGTAGGTCGTCAACATGTACGCAATCACGTCCTCCGTTCGGAGATGCATGAACTCCCCGCCGTACGTAAGGGGTGGGTCCGGAACGCTGCAGGGCGGAGGCGGCATGATTCCCTGACCATCGAAGGTCACGATGTACCACCCACGCTGATTAGCCTCGGCGAACATGTCGTTTCGAAAAGTCTTCACAACATCATTGGTTTCCCAGCAGTAGTCCTGCAGGTAGCCATGAAACATGACGATCAAAGCGGGGTCGGTGTCGGGCACCGTTGGTACGCCTGCCAACAAGCGCTCGGATCCACTGGCCGCATAGCCACCATAGGTTGTCCCTGACCAAGGGATCGTCAATTCAACGGCAGTCGGGGGGACAGTCGGACAGGTCTGCGCCATGGCAGGACTGATCGCGAAGATCGCAACAATGGCAGCTACGAAGCCGTCTCGCATCGAAATGGGAGTCATCATGATTTGCAAGCTCCAAGATTAGAGGAACGCAACGCACCCTGAGCGACGTCACGCTGTTCCGGCCAGTCTACTCGTCCCAGCGAGGAAACCGGTACGCATAACGGGCCCCCGATAGGGTGCGACTCCGTATCAACGACCTGTTGCCAGCTTCTCGTCCAGGGCGAAGACGTCGGTTGTGGCCGTTTGGCTCCACAGGTTCTCGGCGCCCACCGTCAGCTCCGTGAACAGCATGCGGGCAATGCGCGCGAGCAGGTTTGCGCTCGCGTCGTCGCCGCGCAGGCGGTTCGTCGTGGCGATCAGCAGGAGGATCTGCACCACTTGCGGCGCTTGCTGCAGGGAGAAGTTGCGGGAGCCTCGTTCCAGGGCGTCGAGGGTGCCCGCCCCGTCGCCCAGTGCGGCTCTCGCCCTCGCCAGAGCGAGCCAGTAAAGGTCGTCCGGCATGCCCTGGGGTAGGAGCGGTTCGAGCACCTCCAGGGCCTGCTGCGGCTGATTCAGCTCGTACAGGTAGGCGAAGGCCTGGCTGATTCGCCCCCCGTCCCGGCCTGCCTCCGCGTGCTCGCGGGACCGGGCCAGGAAGTTCTCGGTGCTCATGTTTCCCATCCTCCAGTCGCAGAAGGAGAGCATGGTGGTCGCGAAGGAATCGGAGGAATACTCCGCCAACGCACGTCGAAACCAATCGTGCGCTTCCTCGAAGAGACCGAGGTGGACCGCGTCCATGGCCAGGACGGTCAAGTTCCAGCCGTGGTCAGGCGCCATGGCGTAGGCCTTGCGACCCCAGAGGTAGGCACCCACCTCGTCGCCGCGGTGGCGGTAGACATCGCCCAGGAGCATGTGCAGTCCGGCCAGGTCGGGGCGGATCGCGAGCGCAGCCCTCAGGTATACGATCGCCTTGCCGTGAGCGTCGGGGAACTGGGAACGGCGGTCCGCGCGGTAGAGTGCCCGACCGGCCTCGTAGTTCAAGACGAAGCTCGTGGGGTACTGGTCGGCGCCCTGTACCAGCAGCTCGCGTGCTTCCTCGAATTGGAAGAAGTCGGCCAGGCTCGTCGCCAGGAGCACGATCGTCTCCGGTGCAGTCCGGGTGACGTCGAGTTCCTCGGCCAGCTCGATCAGCCGCGTCCGATCGTGCTCGACGAGTGCGAGCCGCACGGTGGTTCGCAGAGGGTCGCTGTCGAGGTCGAGCCCGATGCCGTTCAGGAGCTCGATGCGTTCGGGCTCCGCGGAGTCCGTGCGCCGCAGGAGCCTCGCCCACGCGTCGAAGCCGGAGGCAAGCCGAACCCCCAGGTCGGTGTCGCGTACAGCGGTCAGCCGTCTGCCCAGGTCCTCGGCCTCGAGGTCGAGTCCGAAGTCGCGGAAGGCCTCGGTGTAGCGGCGATCGAGCTCCTCGTTCGTGACGGCGACCCCCGTCACCACCTGACGCATGCCCACGTCGGTCAGGAAGTCGAACAGCCGGCGCTCGCGCGCCTGCTCAGCCGCGCGCTCTTCCTCCTTGCGCAGCCATTCCTCGGCCTCGAGCACGAGCCGTTCGGCCCTCCGGCGGAGCTCCAGCCCGCCCTCGCCGGCCTCGACTAGCCGTCGCCCGCCGCGGGCCGTGTCCACGGCCTGCTCGAACGCACCCTCGCGGCTCCTCTGCATGACCTCGGCCTCGATCCCGGCGAAGGTCGAAGTCAGCTCGAGCTCGCGCTCACGCCGCTGTTCGCCCAGCCACCACCACCCGCTCCCGGCGCCGATGAGTGCCAGCGCGGCAACGAGCGTGACCTGGAAGCGACGACGCGAGCGCTCGGCCTGCAGCCGGCCCTCGGCCGCGGCCAGCTGGGCCTCGTGGGCCGCCGTCTCGAGCCGCGTGATGTGGGCGTGGATCCCCTGGGCCAGCTCCTCTGCCCCGCTCGGCCGCGCTTGCTTGGCCGGCGTCAGGCACGCCAGGCACAGCTCCTTGAGATCGGCCGGCGCCGTCGACGCCTCGATGCGCGCCCGCGCGTCGGTCAGGTCGGCGCGCGCCGCTCGCTGCAGCACGCTCGGATCGTCGGTCCCGTAGGGCGGTGCTCCGGTCAAGAGCTCGCACAGGATCGCCCCCAGGGCGAACACGTCCGTGCGTTCGTCGAGCTGCTCGACCTCGCCCCGGGCCTGCTCCGGCGCCATGTAGGCCGGCGTCCCCAGCACGTTGCCCGCCAGTGAGTCCGAGCCGGGCCCGCTGCGCACGGTGGCGATGATCGTATGGACCTGGTTCGCCGCCCGTTCGTCCGCCACGCCGCCGCCCCCCAGCACCTTGGAGAGCCCCCAGTCCACCACCTGCACCTCGCCGAAACCTCCGACCATGACGTTGGCCGGCTTGAGGTCGCGGTGGATCACGCCCTTCGAGTGTGCGTAGGCCATCGTCTGGCACACGGCCTCGAAGATCGTCAGGAAGCGCACCCGATCCTCTTCGGGCGACTTGCGCCGCGCGAGCATCTTGGCCAGGGTGCGACCCTTGATCAGCTTCATCGTGAAGTAGGGGCGCTGGTCACCCATCAGGCCCAGCTCGTAGACGGGGACGATTCCAGGGTGCTGGAGCTGCCCACCGATCTGCGCCTCCTCCACGAAGCGCTCGATGACCTCCCCGCGCTCGGCCAGCTCGCCGTGCACGACCTTCATCGCCACGTCGCGCCCGAGCTCGTTGTCGTGCCCGCGCAGAACGACTCCCATCCCGCCGCGCGCGATCTCACCCAGCACCTGGTACTTGCCCCGATCCGATCCACGCAGCTGTTCCTGGAACTCGCGCACGCGCGGGTCGACGATCGGCGTCGGGTCGTCGTCCCCTCCGTCGTGCAGCGTGATCTTGGGCGAGACCCCGGTCCGCCGTGCGATCGTTTCGAGCAGAGAATCTCCGGCCCGATGCCCGGCGTCGCCCTGGGGTGCGGGGGAATCGGACGAGGCTGCGCCCTCACCTGCGGGCGTATCGTGGGGTCGGTCGGCGGTCATGGCGGAGATGCTTGCGTCGGGGCATCGGGGGAGCTCTGGCCGACACCCCCTCGATGCGCACCGACTCCCCCTGGCTCAGCCATCCTAACGGTCCGACCCGTTCGTCAAGGGATGCCGCCGGGGAGGAGGAGAGAGAAAGCCCCCGGTCCGGCGAAGCGCAGGTCCGAAGTCAGTTTCCCGTCATCGTGAGGACGTACTCCGCGTCCACGTCCGCGGCCGTGACCACCAGCAAAGCGACCTCGCCCGCGGTGAGGTCGAGCATGGCCGACTGGGGGCCGCTGCCCGCGGTTTCGAAGCGCTCGATGACCTCGCCCGACTCGTTCGCCCACCAGGCGTCGAGATCGGCGGCGGTGCCTTCGGGCGCGAGGTTGACCGCGACCGAGGTGGGCCGTGCGGCCTCGAAGCGGTAGACGTCGAAGGGGTCCGAGGCGAAGGCCGTGACTTCTCCGCGGACCTTCAGGCTGCGCCCCGGCGCGATTGTGCCGAGGTCCTGCGGGGTGCCGGGCGAGTCGTTGGTCTCCACCTCCGCCTGAGGAGCAGCGTTGCCCGAGGAGCCCGAGCTTCCGCGGGAGCATCCGCAGGCGAGGGATAGGGCGCAGACCAGGGCGAGGGCTTGGAGTTTCATGTCGCAGGGGGTCAAGGGGTCGGGGCGAATCACGGCGTCGTGCCTCCCGCCAGGAGGGCGACTCCCTTGTAGGAGCCGCCGCTTCCTCCGCGGTCCGCCACCACGATCCGGTAGGTGCCGGTTTCCGTGAGCATCACGTCCGCGAGATCGATCGCGGAAGAAGACGAGCGTTGCGTGGTCACGATCGTCGAGGAGGGGGAGACCAGGGAGAGCTCGACGTCCGGGGCCGGGACCGTTCCGCCGGTGCCGTCGCCGAAGGGTACGACGAACAGGCGCTCGAGGGTCTGGCCCGAGGTGGCCTGGAACTCGAAGGCGACGGTGCCGAAGGCCGAAAGACTCTCGCTGAGCTTGGCGAGTCCACCGGACAAGGAGCGCACGCTCGTGAAGTCGTCGACGAAGAACTCGTCCTCGGCCAGGAAGACGTCGGCTCCCGTGGTCAGGGTCACGTCGCGAAAGCCCAGGGGCGTGTTGACGGGGATCTCGATCTCGACCTCGGCGTGGGTGGGCGAGAAGACCTCGACGTTCACGACCTCGATCTGTGGACCGAAGTCGGCGGTCGTGACGCCGTTGGCGAACGAGGTCCCCTCCGTGCGTACCGTGACCACCAGGCGGGAGCCCCGCTGCGCCGTGGGCGGGTCGATGCCCTGGAAGCCCGTGTCGTTGAGCGATTCGTGGACGACCAGGAAGCCCTGCTCCAGCTCGTCCTCGTTTCCGAGGGTTCCGACGATGGCCGTGCGGAAGCCGATCGTGGCGTCGGCCGCCACGGTCACGTTGGCGTCGAGGCGCGTGGATGAGATCGGGGTGACCGAGTTCACGCTGATGCCCGGACCGAGGTCGAAGGTCGAGGAGGAGTCCCAGAAGGACCTCGCTCCGTACATCGAGAGGTCCAGCGTCTCGCCGCGGGCCGCGGAGGCGGGCTGAACCGAGATCAGCATGGTGAAGGGCACGGCCTCGGTGATCTCGACCACGGCCAGGCCCCGTGCTTCCTCGAAGCCGCCGCCCACCGGGGTGGAGACGACGACGTCCGCGCGTCCCAGGGTCGCGTCGGGCTCGAGCGTGAGCACGGCCTGCAGCCGCTTCGGAGAGAGGACGTCCACCGACTCCACCTCGACACCGGCCGCCAGGACTTCGAGGGAGGTGGACGAGTTCCAGGTCGTTCGGCTCGCCGTCAGGGTCAGGCCCAGGGTGGAGGAGCGCGGCAGAGTGTTCGGTACCGCTCGCGTGACCGTGGGGCGAATGGAGGCCAGCATGACGTTGAGCATGCTCCCGGCGTACTGATCGAGGTCCATGTCGTCCTGCAGGAAGAAGGCTCCTCCGCTCTCCGCCGCGAGGAAGGAGTAGACCTGGACGCCGGACTGCAAGAGAGGGAGCGAGTTGCGCTCGAAGAACAGCGTGTAACGCGTCTCGGGGGACGATGCCGTCAGGTAGTAGCGTCCGGTCGCTCCCGGCTTCCAGACCAGGACGTTGCTGTCCAGGGAGGTCGCGCGGTCGATCTCCGTGATTCCGTCCGGCTCGTACGTCCGCAGCCTCACCGAGTGGAAATCGAGGCTCGTGAAGCGCAGGAAGTACTCCACGCCGCCCTCGAGATCGAGGGCGAACCAGTCGATCTCGGAGGAGTCCGTGAAGGCCAGCAGAGGGGGCGCGTCCTCGATCAGGAGCGTGGCGGTCTGCGGGGTGTCTCCGTGATCGTCGAAGGGTTCCTGACCGTCATCGTCGATCGGCTCCTGCGGTGGGTCCACCACGTCCGGACCGCCCGGTTCACCCGGCGAACGGGCCGGAGGTTCGGGCGGAGCCCACGGCTGCCACGCCAGGGCCTCGGCGTCGCAGGGCAGGCACGGTGACCCCTCGTCGCTTACCGACAGGGAGAAGCAGTCCCCCGAGAGGATCACGTGAACCTCGATGCCTCGCTCCAGCAGCATCTCCGCCAGGTCCTGGATGTTCGTGCCTGACTGGTTCGAGGCATCCGTGGCGAACAGGATCGTGCCCGCCTGTCCCAGGCTCTGGGCTGCGAACTGGATCGCCTGGGCGCCTACCTCGGGACAGTCCTGGCCCCCGGAGGCGAAGAGGGAGGCAACGGTGCCGCGCACGGCCTCGAGGTCGCTCGAGACGATGCGTTCGGTGACCGAGTCCTTGAAGCTCACGACCTGGATCGTGGGCGGCCTCTCGTCGGGATCCAGCTCTCCCTCGAGCTCGGTGATGAAGTCCTGGAGGGCGGCCTGAACGCTCTCGATCTCCTCCTGCATGCTGTCGGTGTCGTCGATGACGAAGGCGATGCCCACGCCCCCCAGCCGGCGAGACTGGCTCCAGTAGCGCTCCAGCTCGCCGCCGGGCGACTCGGGGCTGGTCGTGTTCTTACCCTCGACGACCCAGTTCACGATCTCCCCTCCATCCAGGATCTGGTTCCACTCCGCGCCGGTCGGCGTCCACTCGTCGACGTCGCCGAGCTCCTTCTCGAAGACCTTGTCCTCGAACTCGCGATCCCAGAAGACGATCTTGAAGTCGTTGTGCGGGTCGGGGTTTCCGAGCCCGTTCTTCTTCCAGCGAAAGACCGGCGGGCTCGATTCGGGACGGTAGCGGTCGGCGGGCGCCGTCAGCTCGGGGGCCGCGTTGGCCTGGGCGAAGGCGGCTCCCGCTTCGGCGCGCTCACGCGGGGCCAGCGCGCCGCCGAAGGCGTTCCAGGCCTGGCCGAGGGTGACGGGACTCAGCTGCGAGAAGGCCTGGAAGAGCGAGGTGTCGTCGCGCTGGAAGTCCTCGAGTCCGTCGGAGGTCGCGTCCACGAGGTCCATGAGGCAGGTGGCCACCGACAGCTCGTCGTCCTCGCCCAGGCCCTGGGTCACCTCGATGTCCATGGACCAGATCGAGTCTTCCGTCGTCGTGTAGATGGTGTCGCCGACGTTGGGGATGCCCAGGGAAGCTCCCCCCATGCGCATCTGGCCGATGATTCCGAAGAAGGTCGGCCACCCCTCGCCCCAGGCCAGTCGCGTTCCCGCGTCCTTGTCGTGCTCGGGCCGTGCCGCGAGGTTCGAGGCCATCGAATGGGGACCTCCTGGACTGTTGACGAAGCCGTAGATGTTCATCACGTAGTGCCCGTACTCGTGGTGGACGACTGACGACCACGCGGTGTTGGGGCTGCTACCGCCGGTGCTGCAGAAGTTGATGGACTGGTCACCGGGATCGTACCACGCGTTGCCCGGGCAGAACCCGTCGGTGCGGTTGACGGTGACATCCATCTGGAAGTCGATCCCCGGGTACATCGGGTTGGCATCGACCACGAAGTCGCGGACGATGTTTGCCTCGATGTACGCGTTGGTTTCGGCTCGGGTGTTCTCGACGGTGTTGGCGCTGTTGAACACAAAGTCGCCCGCGTTGGCGGGGTCGATAGACTGCGAGAGGGATTCGACCGGGCCGACGAAGTCGAAGACCTCGAACCACTGACCCGCAAGGTTTGCTTCAACGGTGACGGGATCGGTCCCCGCGTTTGGGAGGGTGTAGTTGCCGTTGATATCGGTGACGACTGTCCCGGAGGGTCCGGTGACGAAGAGGTACGGGAGTGGCTTGGAGATTTCTTCCTCACAGATGTCGGCGGCGATGCCCTCGGTCCCGAGAC
>JAUIEE010000510.1 GCA_030428965.1 bacterium
AGAGCTCGGGTCCCCCTCCTCCGTCGAACACAGCCATGGCGGAAAGAAAACCCAAGATCCCGGTACCGAGGGCGGACCAGGAAGCGCCATCCCATTTCGCGATGCGGTTCGCCGCAACTCCGCCTGCGGTATCGAAGGACCCTCCCGCATAGAGCGCGGGACCTCCGCCGTCGTCGAAGACCTCGAGTACTCGTACCGTAGCCGTACAGCTCGGGCAACCGGGTCCGAAGGTCAGACCTGCACCGAGGGGTGACCAACCGCTACCGTCCCACTTGGCGATCTTTTCCGCGGACACGCCGCCGGCCAGGTCGAACTCTCCCGCCGCGTATAGCGCTTCACCCCCTCCGTCGTCGAACACCTCCAGGGCGCGCCCCCAGCCGCTCGTCCCACCGGTTCCGACCAGTCCGCTGCCGAGCGTCGACCATCCGGTGCCATCCCACTCCGCGATGTGGGTCGCCTCTTCACCCCCAGCAAACAGGAAAGACCCGGCGACGTAGAGCGTTTCGCCGCTCCCGTCATCGAACACCTCTAGATCCAGCACGGCCTGGTCGAGGCCTTCGCCCGGCACCGACCAGCTCGATCCGTCCCACAGCCCCACGTTGTTGACCGCCGGTGCCCCCGATCCCGCTACGCAGAGGACTTCGCCCCCACCATCGTCGAAAACGACTAGCGCCCGTGCGGAGTGCGCGATCCCGTCGCCGAGCCCCGCCCAGTTCGCACCATCCCACTTGGCGATGGACTGCGCCGGAAAGCCCCCGGCCATCGTGAAGTCCCCCGCGGCATAGAGGGCCGCACCTCCTCCGTCGTCGAAGACTCCCAGCGCATAGACGGAGTCCTCCATCCCCGCCCCAAGGCTCGACCAACCGCTGCCGTTCCAGCTGGCGATGAAGTTCGCGTTCAGCTGGCTCCCTGCGCGGACAAACGAGCCCCCGAGGTAGAGCGCCTCTCCGCCACCGTCGTCGAACACGATCAAGTCCAGAACGGAGTCATCCACGATCCCGATCTGGGAGTAGGTCGTTCCGTTCCATCTCGTCATGCGGCGCATGAAGCCGCCGTCCCCGGTCATGGTGAAGTCGCCTCCCATGTAGAGGTCTTCTCCTCCACCGTCATCGAACACGCACAGAGCAAAGACCTGGTCGTTCAACCCATTGCCGAGCGAAGACCAGGCCACTCCATCCCACTTGGCAACATAGTCCGCAGCGGCCCCACCAGCCTGGGTGAAGCTGCCCCCGACATGGATCGCTTCCCCACCCCCATCGTCGAATACCGCCAGGTCATATACGGAGTCATTCAGCCCGCTCCCTAACGTCGACCAGCTCGCGCCGTCCCACTTCGCAATCCGGTTCGCGGACGCGCCCCCTGCCTGCGTGAAGTCACCCGCGACGTACAGCGCTTCCCCACCGCCATCATCGAAGACCAAGAGAGCCCTCGCGCGGTCGTTCAATCCGCTTCCAAGGACGGACCATTCCGTACCGTCCCACCTGGCGATCCGAGTGGCGGGAACGCTGCCGGCCTGGATGAAGGCGCCCGATGCGTAGAGCGCATTCCCACTTCCGTCATCGAACACCGCCAGGGCTGTGACGTCACCAACTGTGCCGGTCACTCCCCCAAAGGTGGGAACCCAACTCGGAGGGCAGCTTCCGCCCTGGGCCAAGCGGAGGAGACCGACGTCCACCCGGCCACCGGACGGAAAGACCTCTACACTCCTGCTGGCGACCTGGCTCTTGGCTCCCTTGTTGACAGCCGTCACCTGGACGCGCTCAACTGCGGGGCCCAACTCGATCTCCAGGGTATACGCCCCCTCCGCATCCACGACGGCCTGCCCCCCAGAGCTCGTCACCACGATCGCTCCCCGTGCGGGGGTCCCCGTGGAATCGAACACCAGCCCCTCGAACGTGAACGCCGCAGCGGCTGGAAGCGGCGCTCTCTGCTCCCGCGCGGACTCCGGATCGCGCTCCAGGTAACGGGCCTCTCGAGTCTGGGCGGCCAGGCTGGTAGCGCAGGCCACGACGTACATGCCCCCGACCAGGATCGAACGAACGCAACGGCTCTTCATGCAAGACTCCTTTGGCAAGGGGGGAGACCGGATTGGAAGCGGAACGCCATGGTATCACGGAAACTGGATCGATGTGTCCACACCAGCCTTCGGCATGGGATTGCAAAGAAGGGGGCCACCGGTAGGGCTGCGCAATGAACGATTCCGCTTCATCCGTACTCAGAGGACCCGGCGTCCGCCCGCCCCCCCCCCGGCCCCGGTGCCCTCGATTGTCCCCACCTGCCCATCAAGTCACCTCATACCCTCTGGGGTGGGCAGGCTTTCAAGCTGAGGTGAGGGTTCGAGTCCCTTCGACCTTCGATCGCTTGAGCAAGTTAGTGTTCAGGCCAAGCGGTCCACTGTGCTCAAGATCACTGGCTGGGTCCGAACTGACCCGATACGCGATCCCGCAGTCGGACTCTTCAGTCGCGCGTCGTGAGCTCCTCCGACCTCGTGCGGTAGAGATCATGATCCAGTTCGATGGGCTCAACCGCGCTCGTGCGAGCTATCCCGATTCGCCTCGGCACGACGAGCGGTACGATCAGGCACTCCCTGTCCATGAGGTCTTGAATTGCTCTGTAGATGCGCTCTCGGTCCTCCTCTTCCGGAATGCGGGAGGCCTCCTCGATCAGCTGGGTCAAGCGCGGATCGACGCTGCAAGTACCCCTGTCCGGGACGGAGGTAGACTCCGGCGCTGGAAGGAAGCGTGCCCGGATGGAGATGAGCGGGTCGTAGGGAACGCCCCACGTGTTCTCGAGGCGTAGATCGAAGGCGCCGGCCTCCAGCAGTGCGGTGTACTCTGCGGCTGCTTTCGACAAGACTTCGATCCGCAGCCCGTGTTCCTCGAGCTGTTCGGTCAAGACCTCCGCGAGCGCAACCTCCCGCGGAACATCGTCATGCACGAGCAGGCGCAGGGGGGTCGCAAGCCCGATCGGCGATGCATCCACCTCCTGCGCTCGGCCCGTCGGCCATGTCCGGATGGTCGGAGCGGCCCAGGTCGTGGCCGGATCGGCAAACCCATGGTCTACGCGGGTAACAAGCTCCAAACGGTCCACGGCGATGGCGACGGCGCGTCGAAGAGAGCGCTCAGCTGTTGGTCCCTCGAGCCGGAAGGACAGATACCACACGGAGGATCCGGGACCATCGAAGACCTCCAAC